>JALTLF010000229.1 GCA_027005735.1 Chromatiales bacterium
TCTTGGCCGAGAAGGCCCCCTTCGGCCATGCGGCCAGCACCATGCCCGGCGTCAGCAGGCCCGCGCCCACGGCGACCGCAACGGTGCCCGTCGCCAG
This sequence comes from Chromatiales bacterium, assembly GCA_027005735.1. GTDB lineage: Bacteria > Pseudomonadota > Gammaproteobacteria > CAMYNG01 > CAMYNG01 > HyVt-448. The sequence goes on from JALTLF010000229.1 coordinate 98, forward strand.
GCTCCCCTTCAGAAATGTTCTGCGTTGCATTACGTTCTCCTCATGTGACTGTGAATAGCCTTACGCCGGGGTCATCGCAATTCCCGGGCCAGCTCCCCGGCACGAAAAAACAGGCACTTGCCGGATGGGGAGCGGGGGCATCGTGCAATTTGCACGATGGGGATTGCAAATCGGCGAAGGGGCTCAGGCGCCGTCGGCGGGCGCGTCGTCCTCGCGGCGCCAGGCCTGCAGCTTGCGCCACAGGGTGGACTTGTTGATCCCCAGCGCCGTGGCGGTCTTCTCGCGGTTGCCGTTGAACTGCGCCAGCAGCCTGAGGATGTAGCGCTTTTCCAGCTCGGCCAGCGTCGGGGTATCCTCGGTGATGTCGCCGCTGGCGCGCACCGGCCCCGTGCCCAGTTCCTCGACATGCAACAGCGGGCCGTCGGCCAGCGCGACCTGGCGCTCCACCAGGTTGCGCAGTTCGCGCACGTTACCGGGCCAGTTGTGGCCCATGAGACGGCGCATGGATTCGGCATCGAAGCCTTCCACCTCACGGTGGTACTGGGCGGCGAAGTGGGCGACGAAGTGATTCACCAGCATGGGAATGTCCTCGCCTCGCTGGCGCAGGGGCGGCATGGTGAAGCGCACCACGTTCAGGCGATGGTAGAGATCCTCGCGGAATTCGCCCTCGGCGACCATCTGCGCCAGGTCCTGGTTGGTGGCGACGATGAAGCGCACATCGATGTCCACCGGTTGCACGCCGCCCACCGGGGTCACCTGCTGTTCCTGTACTACACGCAGCAGCTTGATCTGCATGGCATCGGAGATATTGCCGATCTCGTCGAGGAACACCGTGCCGCCGCTGGCGGACTCCAGCAGGCCCTTGCGGCTCTGGGTGGCGCCGGTAAAGGCGCCCTTTTCATGGCCGAAGAGTTCGCTCTCCAGCAGGGTGTCGGTGAGCGCACCGCAGTCGATGACCACGAAGGGACGCTCGGCGAAGTGGCTGTGCTGGTGAATGGCGCGCGCCGCGAGCTCCTTGCCGGTACCCGATTCCCCCTCGATGATGACGTTGCAACGGATGTCGGCGATCTTGTCGATGATGCTGTAGATCTCCTGCATCACCGGCGCGCGGCCGAGGAGTTCCTCGAAGCGCGACTCGGTGCGCAACTGGCGGCGCAGCAGGCGGTTTTCAGCCAGCAGGGCGGAGTGGGACAGGGTCCGCTCGACCAGTACGCGCATCTCGTCCATGTCGAAGGGCTTCTTGATGAAGTCCGTGGCGCCGAGGCGCAGCGCCTCGATGGCGCTCTCCACGTCGGCGTAACCGGTGACGATGACGAAGGGCACCTCGGCGTCGATCTCGCGCACCCGGGCAAGCAATTCGGTGCCGCTCATGCCGGGCATGCGCAGGTCCGAAATGATCATCGCCGCCCCCGTTTTTCCAAAGGCGGCCAGCGCCTCGGCGGGATCGCGAAACACCTCGCAGTGATACTCGGCATCCTCGCTGAAGCGATGCATGAGTTCCCCGGCACGGGGATCGTCGTCAACGAAGAGTATGGTGGCTGTCGTCATGGTTTGCTTTCATCCTGTCGTCGGGGGCGCGCAGGGGCAGCGTGATGGTCGCCGTGCACCCCTGGTCGGGATTGTTGGCGATCTCCAGGCTGCCGCCATGATGCTCGACGATGCCGAGGCTGATGGACAGGCCGAGCCCCGTACCCTCGCCTTCCTCGCGCGTGCTGAAGAAGGGATCGAAGACCTTGTCGAGCACCGCGCCGTCCATGCCGTTGCCCTCGTCCCGTACCGAGACAATGCAAGCATCGTGCTCGGTACGCACGCTAATGGATACCTGGCCGCCGGCTTCACTGGCATGGATTGCATTCAGCAGAAGATTGACCAGCGCCTGTTGCAATTGGCCCCGATCGCCTTCGAGCATTTCCCCGGGGCCACATTTATCGATGATGCGCAGGCTGAGGGATTTATTCCGCGCCGCCTGTTCCACGAGGCGCACGGTGGCGGCGATCCAGGCGCTGATCTCGAAGGGCGCATAGCGCGGTTCCATCTGGCGGGCGAAGTTGAGGATGCCCTCGATGATCTGCGAGGCACGCCGGGCCTCGTCGCGCGCGGCGTCGAGATCGGCGTGCAGCCGCCCGGCGTCCGCGGGGGCCTCGCGCCGCGCCAGCTTGAGGTAGGAAAGGATGTTGTTGAGCGGGTTGTTGAGCTCGTGGCCGATCCCGGCGGCCATCTCGCCCACGCTCGCCAGCTTGGCGCTGCGCAGCATGAGGCGTTGCGCGCGGTCGCGCTCTGCTTCCGTGTGCGAGAGCGTCTCGGCCATGTAGTTGAAGGCCTCGGCAATGGCGCGTACCTCGTCCACCGCGGTGTCGATGGCCACGGGTTCGGAACGGCCCTCGTCGGCGAAACCCTTCAG
>JALTLF010000230.1 GCA_027005735.1 Chromatiales bacterium
CAGGAATGGGTCGCGGAGTTGGGTGGATTCGAACCCCCGACATCGATATTAGATTGGCCGGTTCGACGCCACACCGGGAGGTGTGGCGAACGTCGCCGCGAAGCGGCGGCGGCCCGGAGGGCGAGGGTAGATACCTGGCTGCAGGAGCGGCGCCCTCGCCGCGATGGCGCGGGAATGGTAGGATTCCACTTCGTTCCCTGAAGGCAGGGTCGAGACGCCGGGCCCGTAGCTCATCTGGATAGAGCATCGACCTTCTAAGTCGAGGGTAGCAGGTTCGAGTCCTGCCGGGCCTGCCAGAACATCAGGTGCGAGGGACGAGGTTCGAGGGCCGAGGAATGATGGCCCGCGGGTTCCTCAGGACAAGGTTTTTTCCGGCGAGGCTTGCTGGCCAGAGGTAATGCGATAAACGGGGGTTTTCCTCGTCACTCGCAACTCGTCCCTCGCTACGGGTTTTTATGGTGGCTGTAGCTCAGTTGGTAGAGCCCTGGATTGTGATTCCAGTCGTCGTGGGTTCGAGTCCCATCAGCCACCCCATTTTGCATCAAGGGGGCCGAGGCCCGCTTGAATTGCCGTGAACCGCTGTGGTTCAATGGCGCCGCCTCGCAGGCAAGCTGCGGGCCGTTAGCTCAATTGGTAGAGCAGTGGACTCTTAATCCATTGGTTATAGGTTCGATTCCTATACGGCCCACCATTTTCCCCTCCCTGCTCGTCCGGCATGCCCCGGACCCGCCGATTTCTCCCATGAAAATAGGGGGTTACAACCTGTTCGGGTTCACCTGTATAATTCGCAGGATCCGCTGACGAGGCGAAAGTGGCGGAATTGGTAGACGCGCTGGATTTAGGTTCCAGTGGGGAAACCCGTGAGAGTTCGAGTCTCTCCTTTCGCACCAGTTTGACAATTTGAATTTTCCGCTCACCCAGCACGCGCCTGTCGCCAGCCGGGCAGGCGGTTTCACCATCCAGATGCCGCGCATGACCGGGGCAGAACGTACGAGGTTAGACATGCAAGTTTCAGTGGAATCCAGCGAAGGTCTCGAGCGCAAGCTGAAGATCGCCGTTCCCGAGGACCAGATCAGCGAGGCGGTGCGGCAGAAGCTCCAGCAGCTTACGCGCACGGTGAAGATCAAGGGCTTTCGCCCCGGCAAGGTGCCCTTGAAGGTGGTGCGCCAGCGCTACGGCGGTCAGGTGCGCGAGGAGGTCATCGGCGACCTGGTGCAGAAGACCTTCTACGAGGCGGTCAGCCAGGAGAAGCTGCGCCCCGCCGGCATGCCCAGCATCGATACCTCGGCCGCGGCCGAGGGCGAAGGGCTGGAGTACACCGCCACCTTCGAGGTCTATCCCGAGATCGAGCCCGCCGACCTCGGCGGCCGCAGGATCGAGGTGCCCGCCACCGGGATCGGCGACGAGGACGTGGAAAAGATGCTCGAGACCATCCGCAGGCAGAACGCCACCTGGGAGGAGGTGGAACGCCCCTGCGAGACGGGCGACCGCGTGGTGGTGGACTACACCGGCACCATCGACGGCGAGCCCTTCCCCGGCGGCTCGGGCGAGGACATGGCCATCGAGCTGGGCCAGGGCCGCATGATCCCCGGTTTCGAGGACGGCCTGGTGGGTGCCGCCGCGGGCGAGTCCCGGACCCTGGAGTTGACCTTCCCCGAGGACTACCATGCCAGCGAGGTGGCCGGCAAACCCGCCCGCTTCGAAGTGAGCGTTAAAAAGGTCGAGGCGCCGAAACTGCCCGAGGTGGACGATGCCCTGGCCGAGCGCCTCGGGATCAGGGAAGGCGGCGTGGAGGCCATGCGCGCGGAGATCCGCACCAGCATGGAACGCGAGGCCGAGAAGACCCTCAAGGAGAAGCGCAAGCAGGCCGTCATGGATGCCCTGCTGGAGGCCAACCCGGTGGACGTCCCCGAGGCCCTGGTCACCAGCGAGTCCCAGAACATGGCGCAGCAGATGGCCAGTAACCTCATGCAGCAGGGCATGCAGCGTGAGCAGCTCTCGGGCCTGGATCCGTCCATTTTCCGCGAGCAGGCGGAAAGAAGGGTCAAGCTGGGCCTGATCCTTGCCGAGATAGTACAGAAGCAGGGCCTGAAGGTGGAGCCGGGCGAACTGCGCGAGGCCGTGGAGGCCATCGCCGCGCCCTACGAGCATCCCGAGGAAGTGGTCAAGTGGTACTTTGGCGACAAGCAGCGCCTCTCGGAAGTGGAGTCCGCCGTGCTCGAGGAAAAGGTCGTCGAGTGGGCCCTGGAGCAGATGGAAGTTGTTGAAAACAAAGTGAAATTTGACGAACTCATGAACCCGCAGGGAAACTGAACAATAACTAAAGGAAGCATATCCCGTGACCGATAGACGTTTTGACAGGACTGAGAATGGCGCCATCAGCGCACAGATGGTGCCCATGGTGGTGGAACAGACGGCGCGCGGCGAGCGGGCCTATGACATCTACTCCCGGTTGCTCAAGGAACGGGTGATTTTCCTTGTCGGTCCGGTGGAAGATCACATGGCCAACCTGGTGGTGGCGCAACTGCTGTTCCTCGAGTCCGAGAACCCGGACAAGGACGTACACCTGTACATCAACTCGCCGGGGGGCTCCGTGACGGCCGGGCTGTCCATCTACGACACCATGCAGTTCATCAAGCCCGACGTGAGCACGCTGTGCATCGGGCAGGCAGCCAGCATGGGCGCGGTATTGCTGGCCGGCGGCGCGAAGGGCAAGCGTTATTGCCTGCCCCATTCGCGCACCATGATCCACCAGCCGCTGGGCGGTTTCCAGGGGCAGGCGGCGGACATCGAGATCCACGCCCGGGAGATCATGGAAGCGCGCGAGCGCCTCAACGCGATCCTGGCCTCGCACACCGGTCAGACGCTGGACAAGATACGGGAAGATACGGACCGGGACTTCTTCCTCAGCGCCGATCAGTCGGTGGACTACGGGCTGGTTGACAAGGTGCTCAAACAGCGGAATGTGGGCTCGGAACAAGGCTGAACTGGTCAGGAAATAACCAGTCAAAATACGGGTGTGCGGCGGGAAGCAGGCACTTGATTATTTGGGCCAAACGGTGCAACGTATTTGTTAACCGGATGGCGGAAAAGCAGTAGCGGGACGAAGACGATGAGCGACGACAAGAACGGGACGGACAACGGTAAACTGCTGTATTGTTCCTTCTGCGGCAAGAGCCAGCACGAAGTGCGCAAGCTCATCGCCGGCCCGTCGGTATTCATCTGCGACGAGTGTGTCGAGCTGTGCAACGACATCATTCGCGAAGAGGTGCAGGAGCAGGCTGGCGCCGCCGCCGGCACCAAGCTGCCCACGCCCCACGAGATCAAGGACATCCTCGACGAGTACGTCATCGGCCAGGATGCCGCCAAGAAGGTGCTCTCGGTAGCGGTCTACAACCACTACAAGCGCCTCGAGACCGGCCAGAAGAAGGACGATGTCGAACTGGCCAAGAGCAACATCCTGCTCATCGGCCCCACCGGCAGCGGCAAGACCCTGCTGGCCGAGACGCTGGCGCGCCTGCTCAACGTGCCCTTCACCATCGCCGACGCCACCACCCTCACCGAGGCCGGTTACGTGGGCGAGGACGTGGAGAACATCATCCAGAAGCTGCTGCAGAAGTGCGACTACGACGTCGAGCGGGCGCAGACCGGCATCGTTTATATCGACGAAATCGACAAGATCTCGCGCAAGTCCGACAACCCGTCCATTACCCGCGACGTCTCGGGCGAGGGCGTGCAGCAGGCCCTGCTCAAGCTCATCGAGGGCACGGTGGCCTCGGTACCGCCCCAGGGCGGCCGCAAGCACCCGCAGCAGGAATTCCTCCAGGTGGATACCGCCAACATCCTGTTCATCTGTGGCGGCGCCTTCGCCGGGCTGGACAAGATCATTCGCGACCGCTCGGAGAAGGGCGGTATCGGTTTCTCCGCCGAGGTGCGCAGCAAGGAGAGCAAGAAGACCATCAGCGAGATCCTCCACAGCGTGGAGCCCGAGGACCTCATCAAGTTCGGCCTGATCCCGGAGTTCGTCGGCCGTCTGCCGGTGGTGGCGACGCTCACCGAGCTGGATACCGACGCCCTGGTGCAGATCCTCACCGAGCCCAAGAACGCCCTTACCAAGCAGTACGCCAAGCTCTTCGAGATGGAAGGCTGCGAGCTGGAGTTCCGCGAGGATGCCCTGCGCGCCGTGGCCCGCAAGGCCATGGAGCGCAAGACCGGCGCGCGCGGCCTGCGCTCCATCCTTGAACACGTGTTACTCGACACCATGTACGATCTGCCCTCCATGGACAACGTGGAGAAGATCGTCATCGATGAAAACGTCATCGCGGGGACCGGGGATCCGATCCTCATCTACGAGGGTGTGGAGCAGCGCGCCGCGTCGCTGGACGACTAGGCCGCCCGCGTTCCCCCGCGCTGACGCCGTATTCGCCATACCCCTGCCCGCCGGGGGATTGAAACCGTGCCGCAACGCCCCTATGTTGTCCCCATGGCCTGCCCAGGCACCATCACAGACAAGCGAGAAGTTATTTTATGTCCGAAGTCATTGAAGACCAGATGAGCGTTATCCCGGTATTGCCCCTGCGCGATGTGGTGGTATATCCCCACATGGTGATCCCGCTGTTCGTCGGCCGGGAGAAGTCCATCAAGGCGCTGGAAGCGGCCATGGAGAACGACAAGCAGATCCTGCTGGTGGCGCAGAAGAGCGCCGCCCAGGACGACCCGACGACGGACGACGTCTATCGCATCGGTACCGTCTCCAGCATCCTGCAACTGCTCAAGCTGCCCGACGGTACCGTCAAGGTCCTGGTGGAGGGTAACCAGCGCGCCAGGATCGTCGATTTCCTGAACACCGACGAATACTTTACCGCGCAGGTGATGAATGTCACCGGCGAGGAACTGGACGAGCGCGAGGCCGACGTCCTGTCGCGCTCGCTGACCGGCCAGTTCGACCAGTACGTCAAGCTCAACAAGAAGGTGCCGCCGGAGATCCTCACCTCCCTGTCGAGCATCGACGATCCCAGCCGCCTGGTGGACACCATCGCGGCGCACATGTCGCTGAAGATCGAGGAGAAACAGCAGATCCTCGAGATCCCCAACCTGCGTGAGCGCTTCGAGAAGCTCATGGCCTTCCTCGAGTCCGAACTCGACCTGTTGCAGGTGGAGAAGCGCATTCGTGGTCGCGTCAAGCGCCAGATGGAGAAAAGCCAGCGCGAGTACTATCTCAATGAACAGATGAAGGCCATCCAGAAGGAACTGGGCGAAATGGAAGACACGCCCAACGAACTGGAAGAACTGGAACAGAAGATCGAAAAGGCCGGCATGAGCAAGGAGGCGAAGAACAAGGCCAAGGCCGAACTCAACAAGCTCAAGATGATGTCGCCCATGTCGGCCGAGGCCACCGTGGTGCGCAACTATCTCGACTGGCTGGTGAGCGTGCCGTGGAAGAAGCGCAGCAAGGTGCGCATCGACCTGGCGCGCGCCGAGCAGGTGCTCAACGAAGATCACTACGGCCTGGAGAAGGTCAAGGAACGCATCCTTGAATACCTGGCCGTGCAGCAGCGCGTCAGGAAGATGAAGGGTCCCATCCTGTGCCTGGTGGGCCCACCAGGCGTGGGCAAGACCTCGCTGGGCAAGTCCATCGCGCGTGCCACCAACCGCAAGTTCGTGCGCATGTCACTGGGTGGCGTGCGCGACGAGGCCGAGATCCGCGGTCACCGCCGCACTTACATCGGCTCCATGCCGGGCAAGATCGTGCAGAACCTGTGCAAGGTCGGTACGCGCAACCCGCTCTTTTTGCTCGACGAGATCGACAAGATGGCAATGGATTTCCGCGGTGACCCGGCCTCGGCCCTGCTCGAAGTGCTGGACCCGGAACAGAACCACACCTTCAACGATCACTATCTCGAGGTGGACTACGACCTCTCCGAGGTGATGTTCGTGTGCACCTCCAACAGCATGAACATCCCGGCGCCGCTGCTGGATCGCATGGAGGTCATTCGCCTGTCGGGTTACACCGAGGACGAGAAGATCAACATCGCGCAGCGTTACCTCGTGCCCAAGCAGATGAAGAGCAACGGTCTCAAGGAAGAGGAGATCGAGATCGAGGAAAGCGCCATCGTCGGCATCATTCGCTACTACACCCGCGAGGCCGGCGTGCGTAACCTCGAGCGCGAGATCGCCAAGATCTGCCGCAAGGTGGTCACCCGGATCCTGCTCGAACCGGAGAAGGGCAGGGTGGTCGTCAATGCCGACAACCTCAAGGACTTCCTCGGCGTGCAGCGCTTCCGCTTCGGCCGCGCCGAGGAGAAGGACCAGGTCGGCCAGGTTACGGGTCTTGCCTGGACCGAGGTGGGTGGCGAGCTGTTGACCATCGAAACCGCCATCATGCCCGGCAAGGGCAAGGTCAATCTCACCGGCCAGCTCGGTGATGTCATGAAGGAATCCATCCAGGCGGCGCTGACCGTGGTGCGCAGTCGCTCCGAGGTGCTGGGCATCGATCCCGAGACCTTCGACAAGAACGACATCCATGTGCATGTGCCCGAGGGGGCGATCCCCAAGGACGGTCCCAGTGCCGGTATCGGCATGTGCACCGCGCTGGTGTCGGCGCTGACCGATATCCCGGTACGCGCCAGCGTGGCCATGACCGGCGAGATCACCCTGCGCGGCGAGGTCCTGCCCATCGGCGGGCTCAAGGAGAAGCTGCTCGCGGCGCGCCGCGGAGGCATCGAGACGGTGATCATCCCCGAGGAGAATCGCCGTGACCTGGAGGAGATCCCGGACAACGTCAAGGAAGATCTCGACATTCGCCCGGTCCAGTGGATCGACCAGGTGCTGGAGATCGCCCTGACCCGCATGCCGGAGCCCCTCAGTCCCGAGGAGGCCGCCGCCCTCAACCGCAAGAAAGAGGAAGCCAAGGCTGATGCCAACTCGCTGCAAACCCACTGAAACAGCGGGTTTGCGGCCGGGAATGGCGACTGCTGGCTTGACCTGCCTGAGGGGGGTTGGTATATAGGTGCGACGCGAATACATATCCGGACCGCCACTTCCAGGCGGTTCTTTTTTGGCTAAATAACACAAGGGGAAAGGATTAGTGAATAAAGCAGAACTGATCGAAGCCGTCGCCGAAGGAGCCGATATTTCAAAAGCTGCTGCTTCCCGTGCCGTTGACACCATGCTGGATACGATTACTGCCGCGCTGAGCAAGGGCGACCAGGTCACTCTCGTGGGTTTCGGCACCTTCTCGGTCCGCGACCGCGCCGCCCGCACCGGCCGTAACCCCAAGACCGGCGAACCCATCCAGATCCCGGCGGCCAAATCCCCCGGTTTCAAGGCTGGCAAAGCGCTCAAAGATGCCGTAAACTAGCGCGCCTTCTCAGGGTGCTTAGCTCAGCTGGGAGAGCATCGCCCTTACAAGGCGAGGGTCGCAGGTTCGATCCCTGCAGCACCCACCAAGGTTTGCAGCAACTACGGACCGGTAGTTCAGCTGGTTAGAATGCCGGCCTGTCACGCCGGAGGTCGCGGGTTCGAGTCCCGTCCGGTCCGCCACCGTGTGCCAGAAAGGGCGCGACTGTAAAAAGTCCGCCCTTTTTGTTTGCCTGCCCGATACGCTTCCCCGATAATACGCCAGCAGCCCGCGCCCGGCGGCCCGGGCGTGGCGTAGCCGACAAAACAAGCATAGAATTTTTGGAAACCATCCCATGCTCCAGCATATTCGCGACCACACCCAGGGGATCCTCGTCTGGACCGTCATCATCCTGATCATCCTGGCCTTCGCGACCTTCGGCCTGGGTTCCTATTTCTCCGGCGCTTCGAAGAACGTTGCCATCACGGTCAACGGTGTGGAGATCAGCAGTACCGAGTACACGCGTGCCTACCGCGCCGCCGAGGTGCGCATGCAACAGCAGATGGGCCCCCAGTTCGACGCCTCCCTGCTGCCGCCGGAGATGATCCGCAACCAGGTGGTGGAGGAGCTGATTTCCCGCGCCCTCATCGACCAGCTCATCGAGGAGGTCGGGCTGGTGGCCGGTCACCAGCAGGTGCTCGACGCGCTGCATCGCTCGCCCGATTTCCAGGACGCCAACGGCCAGTTCTCGCCGGCGCGTTACCGCGAACTGTTGCGGCAGAATCGTCTCACCCCCGAGGTCTATGAGGCCGGCGTGGCGCGCGACCTGGCCCGCGCCCAGCTCTATACCGCGATGACCGCCACGGGCTTCGCGACCCTGGCGGATGCCCGCCACTACCTGTCGCTGGCGCAGGAGACGCGTAGCCTGGGCCTGCTCCTCGTCCCTGCCGACACCGGCGAGGTGGCGGTCAGCGAGGACGAGATCCAGACCTTCTATGAGACCAACCGCGCGAGCTTCATGGAGCCCGAGCGCGTACGCCTGGCCTATATCGACCTCGATGTGCAGAAAATGGCCAGCGAGGTGAACATCGACGAGGACGAGCTGCGGCAGTACTACGAGGACAACATCGCCCAGTTCACCGAGGGCGAGGAAGAACGCCAGGCACGCCATATCCTCGTTGCGGTTACCAGTGAGGTGTCCGATGCCGATGCCCTGGCCAGGGCGAAGGCCCTGCGCGAGCGCATCCTCAAGGGTGAGGACTTCGCCGCCCTGGCGCGGGAGGTCTCGGACGATCCCGTTACCGGTCCGCTGGGTGGCGACCTCGGCATGCTCCAGCGCAGCAGCGTGCTGCTGGACAAGTCCCTGCTGGATGCGATTTTCGCGCTGCCGCCGGGGGAGATCAGCGAGCCGGTGCGCTCGCCCTTCGGTTACCACGTCCTGCGCGTGGAGCGCGTCAAGCCGGCGAAGATCAAACCCTTTGCGGCGGTACGCGAGGAAATCCTCAAGGCGCTGCAACTGCAGGTCGTGGAGGAGCGCTTCGACAAGCTGGTACAGGACATCGACCAGATCGCCTATGACAACCCGGAGAGCCTCGAAGCGGTGGCCGGCGAGACCGGCCTGCCCATCGAGGAGAGCGACTGGATCAGCCGCGAGCGTCCGCCGCAGGGCGTGCTGGGCAACCCGCGCGTGCTGCAGACCGCTTTCTCGGAGGAGGTCATCGCCGGCAGGAACAGCGACCTGCTGGAGTTGAGCGACACTCATTTCATGGTACTGCGCGTGCGCGAACACCGGCCGGCGAAGCAGAAGCCCCTGGAGGCGGTACGCGATCAGATCGTCGCGCAGCTCAAGCGCGAAAAGCGCAATGCCCGTACCCTGGATGCCGCCGAGGCCGCCATGGCGAAGCTGCGGGCCGGCACGCCGCCGGAAGCGGTGGCGCGGGAGCTGGCCGGCGCCAGCTGGGTACGCAACGCCAGGGTGGGCCGCATGGATCCACCGGGCGCCATCCCCCCGGACGTCGTGGCGACGGCCTTCAGCCTGCCGCCGCCCGCGGAGGGCAAGGTGAGCTACAAGGTGATGCCGCGCGCCGGGGGTAGCGCCGCGGTGGTGGCTGTCTATGCGGTGACGCCACCGAGCGAACTCAAGGAAGCGGAGCTGGCGCGATTGCGCGAGCAGATGGCCCAGTTCGCCGGGACCCTGAGTTTCCAGCGCCTCGTCCAGCATCTGCGCGAGCAGGCGGAGATCTCGCTCAACCTGCCCAGCGACGACGAGCTGTGAGTGAATCAACGCGGGCCCCTGGCCCCGTCGTGGTCTTCGGTCTCGCCG
>JALTLF010000231.1 GCA_027005735.1 Chromatiales bacterium
CGCGCCAGTGACGCTCGAGGGTGGCGCGGGAATAGACCCAGGCGGGCGTGCCCCAGGCGGCGGCGATCTCGGCCAGCGGCACGTCCTCGGCATGCAGTTGCCGGTCCCGGTAGACGAAGTGATCCATATGGGGCAGGACTCCGGTGAGGCTAGCGGGACGGGGTCGGCGGCGCCGTCTCGGGTGCAGTCTCGGGCACCGTTGCCGGCCCGCTCTCCGCGGGGGGGAGGTACAGGGGACCCTTCTTGCCGCAGGCGCTCAGCATGGACATCCCGCCGAGCAGGATCACCACGAGAAAAAGCATCACGTATGAGGGACAAAACCGCATCGCCGCGCCATCCTGTAACCGCCGGGCCCGTCGCCCCGACCGGGTTCGAAGTTGGCGCCATTATACGCATGCCGGGCGCGCCTTCCCAGAAGTGGTGCGCGAGGACACGCCCCCGGCCCCCGTTTCGCCCGCCCGCGGGAGGCGGTACACTCGGGAGGCATGTGGAACCCGTCCTCGAAGGAAAGCTGCTGAGATGCTGGTGGAGATCCTCACCCTGGCGGCCGCCCTGCTCGGCCTGGCGCTCACCGCCTTTGGCGTGCGCAAACTGCTGTGGCGCCGCCGGCTGGTGGGCGGCAGCCTGCAATCGCTCTCGGGGCTCGCCCTGCTCGGCCTTGCCGCGGCCGGCAGCGCCATTCTGTTCAACATCTACACCTACCAGCGGCTCACCCACGAGGAACTCATCGCCGAGCTGCACTTCAACCGCATCGGTCCCCAGTATTATCGCGTCGTGGTGGTGCAGCCCGGCGACGGCGCGCGCAGCTTCAACCTGCGTGGTGACGAGTGGCAGCTCGATGCGCGCCTTCTCAAGTGGCAGGGCACGGCCAACCTGCTGGGCTTCAACACCCTCTACCGCCTGGAACGTCTCGGCGGCCGCTACCGCGAGACGCGCCAGGAAATGAATGCGCCGCGCACCGTCTATCGCCTCAGCGAGGACCGCGGCCTGGATCTGTGGCGCATCGCCAGGCAACATCCCGGCTGGTTGCCCGGGCTCGACGCCATCTATGGCAGCGCCGCCTACCTGCCCATGGCCGATCGCGCGCGCTACAGCGTCCATCACAGCCAGTCGGGGCTCGTCGCCCGCCCCCTCAACGAGGCCGCGCGTCGCGCCGTCGAGGCCTGGTAGACTGCCACCAGGCGTCGAGAGGGCCACCACAGCACGCAACGACGCCAGCCAGCACCACATGAACATCCGTGCCCACATCTTCACCTGGCTGTTCCTCGCCACCATCGTGCCGCTCACCGCGCTGGCGCTGGCCGCAACCTACTATTTCGAGACCGACTACCGCGAGGGCCTGGCGGCGGACATGGCCGGCAGTCTGCGCAACATCGCCGGCGAGATCCGCCGCCGCCTGCGCAGCGAAAGCGACTTCGTCGCCGGCCTGGCGCGCTCGCCGGCCATCGACGATATCCTGCCGGTGCTCTGGTCCCGCCGCCAGGGGCGCGCCCATCGTGAACTCAACATCCGGCGCACGCGCGTGAATCGTTTCCTCGAAGGCTTCCAGACCATCCTGCCGCCGGTGTTCGTCATTCGCGTGCTCGACTACCAGGGCAACAGCGTGGTCAAGGTCAGCCACCGCCGCCGCAGCCCGCCCATCTACGAGGGCATCGAAGGTTTCCGCCTCGTCGAGCCGGAGTTGCAGGATCCCGCTTTCATGCGCCTGCTCGACGGGCTCCCCAGGGAGCGCGTCAGCCTGCTGCACCTGCCCCACCACGATCTCCTTGCGGCGGATCTCCACGGCCTGCCCAAGCAGGACTACGTGATACCCCTGTACTACCGTGGACGCCTGGTGGGGGCGGTGACCGTCAGCCTTCTCAACGAGGAAGTCGACAGCCTCCTCGAGCAGGCCAATCGCCTGCATGGCGCGCGGCTGTCGCTGGTGGAACTCAATGCCGACGATGCGCGCCGCAACGGCCTGCTGCTGTTCGATGACGAACGGCCCCTGCGCCTGGTGCAGCCGCGTGAAGAAATGGTCCACCTCGACCCGGACATCGGCGAGGCGCTGCTGTCGCGCGTGGAACGACAGGCCGATGGCGCCTTCGACCTGCGTGGCGGCGCGCAGCGGCTCTACTTCGAGAGCTTCTTTCCCTACAACGACCAGTTGGTCAACTGGGTGATCATGGCGCGTATCGACGCCACCGAGCTGAGTGCGCCCTTCGGCCGCATGCGGCGCGTCATCGCCGCCCTTGGCGGACTCGCACTGCTGCTCACCCTGCTCGTCGGCGGCATCGGCGTGCGCCAGGTTTCCCGCCCGCTGGCGCGCCTCGCCACCCGTCTGAAGGGTTTCGCCGACGAGGGCCGTTCCGAACCCGTGGCCATCGACACCGCGGTGGACGAGGTACGCGCCATTGCCGAGGCCTTCAACTACATGGCCGAGACGCTCTCGCACACGGAAGCAGAGC
>JALTLF010000232.1 GCA_027005735.1 Chromatiales bacterium
GTGGTGTGGTGGATCATCATTAAGAAGTAACCTCACTGACGAAATGCTAAATGTTGTAGTGTATTTTTCTGTGCAGGGATCGGCCTGATGTGCGGCATCGTTGGGCTCGTCCAACGCGAAACGGCCTTGCCCGAATTACTAGATGAGGCAGCACGGCAATTGTGGCGGCGGGGACCCGACGACGCTGGTGTGTGGTGTGAAAACGGGGCCGGGCTGGGCCATCGGCGCCTGTCGGTCATTGATCCGTCGTCTGCTGGTCATCAGCCGATGGTGTCGCCAGATGGAAGATATGTGATTGTATTCAATGGGGAAATATACAATCACATGGAAGTTCGAGAAGAGCTGGGGAATGATGGGTGGAAGGGCCATAGCGATACCGAAACTGTATTAATCGCTTTTGCCCGTTGGGGAAGCAACTGCCTTGGCAAATTCCACGGCATGTTCGCTTTCGCAATCTGGGACAGGCGGGAGAAGCAGCTTTTCGCAGCCCGGGATCGCATGGGGGAGAAGCCATTCTATTATCACCATGCCCCAGGTGTCTTTGCATTTGCTTCACGACCGCGTGCCCTGTTCCGCATTTTGCCCGGTCTGTCAGGCGAATATAGTACTCAAGGTCTGCGATATTACCTGCAAAGTGGCTATTTCCCGGCTCCACTGTCCGTGTACGAGGCAGTTAACAAGTTGCCGCCGGGACATTTCCTGTGGTTAAAGGAAGGTGTGCTCGACATAAGCGCTTATTGGAGTTTTCAGGAAATTGAACCCTGTGCCGAGTGGCGTGAGCGTAGTGAAGAGGATCTCCTCGATGAACTTGATGAAATTCTGTCAAATAGTGTCAGGTCTCGCCTGATTTCTGATGTTCCGCTTGGTGCCTTTCTTTCGGGGGGGATCGACAGCTCCCTGATAGTTGCAATGATGCAGCGACATACCACGCAGGCGGTCAGAACATTTACTATCGGATTCGATCTTCAGGAATATGATGAGAGCAGAGATGCAAAGGAGGTCGCAGATTATCTCGGCACTGACCATCGCTGTGAAAGGTTGCGCACAGACGATCTGCTCGATCTATTACCGCTCTTCTCTGAAGAGTACGACGAGCCGTTCTTTGATAGCTCCTGTTTTCCTGCTATGGCGGTATCTAGACTGGCGCGCCAGGACGTGACAGTTGCATTGGGAGGTGATGGCGGTGATGAACTCTTTGGGGGCTACCATTACTACAGAATAGCCAAAGCCTTGCGACCTTTCTTTCTCATGCCGGCGTTGATTCGTCGGGGCGTCTCTGCTCTGGTTGGCCAGATGCCAGGGCATCGCATGAAGCTTCTTGCTGGTGCGTTGCGTGAAAACACGATAGACAACGCCTTTGCGTTTTCTCGCAGTATTTCCAAGGATTTTGATGGGCTCATGCTGGCGTGGGCAGTTGATGGTACGGCGGACATGCGTGAACTGTTTGCACAAGCGGGTGAGATGTTCCCGAGTTCCCTGGCCATGGCTGAGCGGGGTATGCGGCTGGACGCCATGTTCACATTGCCCGATGATTACCTTCAGAAGATAGATCTTGCCAGCATGGCATTTTCTCTTGAGGTGCGAGAGCCGATGCTTGATCAGGATGTTGTTGAATGGGCCATGCGCCTGCCGGTGCCCTGGAAGTTAAAAGGGAAAATGAACAAGTATTTGTTGCGCAGGCTTGCATATCGCTACATTCCTGAAAATATTCTCAACCGTCCAAAGCGTGGCTTTGGTGTGCCAATTGACCACTGGTTGCGGGGTCCGCTCTGCGAGTGGGCTTCATCGGTGTTGAACGATAAAAGCCTGTTTGAGGGTTTGCCCGTTTCACAGTCGGGCGCACAGAGACTGTTTACGCTACACAAGTCCGGTGCGCGTAATGTATCTGCCCTGCTCTGGGCAATACTAATGTTGCTAAATTTTGTTTCTGGACGGGATATGGTCCGGGCCTGAGTATGCATATATTCATCAATGCGCTCAATGCCCGCCTTGGTGGGGGGCAGACTTATATCAGCAACCTGCTCAAACATTTGCCGGAAACATCCTCAGTCAGGATCTCGATGTTGGCGTCTCCCTCTCAGGGGCTGAGTGGAATTCCAGAAGGTGTAAATATCATGAGGAGCGGAAAATGGCTACAAAGACCCGTGGTTAGGGCTATCTGGGAGAGACTGTTTCTTCCTGGGGTGCTGAGGCGGGAAAAGGCCGATGTCCTCTTTTGTCCCGGCGGGGTGGTTTTGACCAGTCCCCCCCGGGGTTGTCGTTTAGTGACCATGTTCCGCAACATGATCCCTTTTGATATCAAACAACGCAAACGGTATGCCTGGGGATACAAACGCATTCGGAACTGGTTGCTCGAGAGAATCATGGCGTCCAGCATGAGCAAGGCGGACCTGGTGATTTTTGTTTCCGACTACGCCAGGAATGTAATCGAGGATCATCCGAAGGTAACTGTAAAAAAGAGTGTTGTAATTCCACACGGCATCAGTGATCGATTTCTGGTGTCGGCCCGGATAGAAGAAACTCGAACGCTTACCCACGAAGGCGACTATCTTTTGTATGTTTCATCTGTAGATGTTTACAAGATGCAGATAGAGGTCATAAGGGCATTTTCCCGTCTTGAACCTGCCACGAGAGGGTTGACGCTGGTGCTGGCAGGGCCCGAGATCAACAGGGAATATGCCGCCAGAGTCAGAGCGGAAGTCAAACGCTTGGGCCTGGAAGAAGCCGTCAAGATGGTTGGCTCTATACCTTACGACGAGCTTCCATTCTGGTATCAGAATGCAAAAATTAATATTTTCGCCTCCGAGAGTGAAAATTGCCCAAATATCCTGCTTGAGATGATGGCAAGTGGTAAGCCGGTGGCATGCTCCAGTTATCCGCCGATGCCGGAGTTTGGGAGGGATGCTGTTATTTATTTCGATCCTGAGGCTCCTGATACATTGGCTAACGTGTTAAAAGAACTATTAGGGAACCGTAGCCTATGTGAAAAACTATCGTCGAGATCGGTGGAGATTGCCAAGGGTTATCAGTGGAGAGACGCTGCAAGTCAGACATGGGATGAAATCTATAGTTTGTTAGTAAATCATAAACAGTCGCCGGCTCTGGTCAGCGAAGACAGCAGGGGTGAGTCGAGTGCTGGCTGAGTGCGAGAGATTGTTTGCCCTGAAGCTCCCGTAAAAGGGGAGCAGTAGTCAGCATGGATGGTTAGAGATGTATGGGGTGGCCTGTCTGTAGAATCACGGAGTGGGAATATTCAGTGGGTTATTCGAATTGATGCAAAGACTTATTTTTCCTGCTGCCATTTCACTTAATATGTTTTCAACAACCGCTTTGCTGGTTGTTCTTGGGATATTTTGGAAGCCGGAAATGGCAGCTGAGGTGGGGGTTGTGCATGGGGCGACTTTGGCTACGTTTCTCGTATTTTCTGCTAACGCACGGAATCTGATCCTGGGTAGCAACTCTGATGTTCTCCTGCAGCACTTATTCCTTTTCCGCGCAATTTTGTTACTACCGCTTTCTGTTGTAGCTTACTTGTTGAGCAAGGGGATAATCGATAGTTTTGGCGTTATTACGGTTTTTCTTATTCTTCGTCGATGCATGGAATGGCTTGCGGAATTGCATATCACAAAGATGGAGAAAGAGGAGAATATCAAGTTTGCATATATCTTTGTCTTTATTCAGTGCGCCTCCTTTATATTGCTCGTGATTTCTCTTTGGGGGGGCGATGAGAAGCTGTTTTACATTGCTCTCACTGTTTGGGCCGTTTCTCCCATAGTTACCGGCGCAAGGTTTGTGTTGCGCATGCTTGTGACAAAGCCAGGGAAACGAGATGTGTTTGTAAGTCTGGCGCCGCATATTGGATCAACTTGGATTATTGGAGTTTCTACATATCTGTTTCGCGTAGTAATTATTCTCGTGGCCGGTGAACGCGTTGGGGGACTTTTGTTCTCGGCTTATGCTATAGGAGGAATGCTTAATTCGATTTATACCTACGCGCTTGGCCCGAGTCTTGCTTTACATAATGAGAAGGCCGGCGTGGAACGTGGGGCTGGATTTCGAAATCACGTCGTCGCTGGACTCTGTATTTTGGGAGCAGCAATACTGGCCTTTATTGAGGTGTCGGAAAATCTCGGTGATACGCTTTTATTCAGGGCTATAGGGTTTTCTCTAATTGGTGGAGGGATAATGATCCTTGCGCAGCACAGAAGGATCATGATCCTGCAGATCGAGAAAAGTTCGGTATTTGTTCAGGATGTTTTTGCCAATATACTCATTGTGGCGACGGTTCCTTTTGTATTTTATCTGTTTGGCCAGGATGTCCTTTCTGGACTGTTTCTCTGGAGTGCCATATTGACCTATGGAGTTTATGTGTTTCCCGGTATTGTTAAACTTCGCCAAGAAGTAAACCGAACGGAAAAAGACAAACGGCATGTGTTTCCACGTATTAGCCGATCAGTGATACAGGCCTGGGTAATATTTTTTCTGTCGTTTCCCCTGTTTTTTCAATTGGATGGAGGGATTTTTTCATCGCCCGACCTGTTTTTTGATTCCAGAAGGTTGCTAACCAGAGTTCCATTGCCGGTGTCTGTTATTGCATGTTTTTCGGGAATAGCGTTGTTTGTTTCTTATAAAAGAGCAAACCTTTCCGCTAGTATTTTGTTTTTTCTATTTATGTCTATGGCTATTTCAGTGTTTGTTGTGTCTGCGGGTAGTGATGAAGATAAATCCTCAAAACTGATATTTATGATGCAGTTCGTGCTGCCAGTCTTCGCATTGCTTCTGGGGCAGATTTATGCGCAGCCAGAAAACTACAGGTTGCGCTATGAATCTGTATTTTTATATGTTCTTATGTTTATCCTTCCGGCCGAGGTATTAGCAACAATCTTTCAAAATACCCCAATTCTCACGCCATACCTTTATCTCTTTAGCATATATCAGCATGTACAATATGTTCCGATGATTCTTGTGGGAATGTATACAATCGCAGCCGTAACACTGTCACGATATAGCGGAATGCGTCTGCTGCTCCTAGTGCTCGCTCCCCTGCTTGGGGCGTATGTGGCATCATCTCTGTCAATCCTCGCATTGGTCATGACTGCATTGGGTGTATTGCTTATTGTCTATGCCGATCTTAAAAGAGGGTCGCGAGGTTTTTCGATATTCGTTTGTATGTTGGTTATCGTGGGCATGGGCTGGTACTGGCTTGTTCATCCGCAAATCCTTAATGGCTTTGCTCAAACGGGTTTCACGTCTCATCTGATGATTAATGGTAATACGGCGAATGATTATTTAACCGGCATTAATATCTATTTGAAAGGCATCACTGAAAGCCCTGTTGCGTTGATCTTTGGGCATGGTCAGCGCATGGAAGAGCGTTTATTGCCGGGGGTCCATAACTATTACCTGGATCTTATCTATAATTATGGATTGATAGCTGCGGTGCCATTTCTATATTTGGTGGGATATACAGGCCGTCGTCTGGTGCGCACATGGAAGACGGGGATGCTCACATCCGACAGGCTTTGTCTGGCGACGATAGTGCTGTTCTACGTGTTGGTCGCAAACTCGTTTAGCGTTTCACTCAGACAGCCATATCCAGGGATTGTTGAATTTTTTCTATGGGGGATTCTGTTGAACGAGTTGTCCACGTCCTCGTCATGAAGACTAAAACGAAAAGCGGAACTTACTGTATGATTTCCCGGGATGTTAGGCTGATTTCGCCAAGGTGCACACGAGCGGCGTTGTATGTGGTAGCACTGTTTATTGCTACGCTAACGGCTGCTGCACTTGTGAGGTATCCCGGAAAAGGGTATGTCTATCTGGTTTTTACGGCGATCTCCGCGTCTTTTTTATACTTCGGGTTCCGAAAAAGAGCAATCTTCTTTGATGCGTTTATAGGGGGGTTTTTGTGGCTTGGATTCTGGCTGAAGTTGACAGTCACAGTTGTGTTTGCGAATGGTCAGTTTCGCCACCCAGTTGGTGCATTTGATGGTTCTCCGGAGGCATACGATAAGGCCCTCCTCGTGGCAACCACCGGCATGTTGGGGTTTCTCGCGGCCAGCCTAATCAGAGAAAAATTTATCTTCAATTACCCGAATGAAATTGACAGGACTCCGTTTCGGGGCTGGTTGACGCTGTACAAGCATAATAGAGCAATAGTTTTATGGGGTTTTGTTGCGTTGGTGATGGTCGTGGCGGTCACGAATGCCTATTTTGGTATTTACCAGAGGGGGGCGGTCCCATCTACGGTTTTGCCGTATGGGCTTAGTGGCATATATAAGTGGCTGTTGTTGTTCGGTTTGGCGACATTCTCATCGGTAATTCTATACTGCGAGTTTATTCAGCAACGAAAGGCGACCTACACTGCGACTTTTGTAAGTTTGCTTGAAACCTTCTTAAGTAATGTGTCGCTTTTGAGTCGTGGGATGATCCTAAATGCAGGTGCGCTACTTTATGGTATCTATAGGTTCTGCTCAATTCTTTCGTTAAGAATTAATAAGCGCTATGTGCTTATTACTATCGCAACGTTCAGCGCGCTTTTTGTCGTCTCGGTGATATTGGTAAATTTATTGAGGCTCCTGATATATAACGATCCATCTCCCTATGGACACCTTGCCAAAGAAGCGTGGTCATCGACAATGGCGCTTTTTGTCGGTCGGTGGGTCGGCATTGAAGGCGTGATGGCAGTGAGCAGTTATTCGGAGTTGGGCATGGATTTGTGGGGTGATGCGTGGGGGGAAAGGTTTTCGTACGATAGCCTGAGTTTTTATGATTCCACAATCATAGAATCTCCTTACGTTAATTCGGATCTATCAAAGACCCATTTTGTTTCATTGCCGGGAGTCATCGCGTTTTCGTTTTATTCTGGTTCATTTTTGATTCTATTTTTGACTGTGTTTGTCTTTGGTCTTTTCGCGGCCGTTCTTGAGAGGTTTGTTTTTAAGCTCGGAGGGGAAAATATTATTTTATGTTCCCTTTTGGGGCAGGTTATCGCATACCGATATGCGCATTTTGGCTATGTTCCACAGCAAAGTTATCTGCTGTTTGGTTCGATTATTCTCAATGTGATTTTGTTTTATGTTGCCAACCGGGCTTTATCGTTATGGTATGTTAAAAGAGGCATCTTACAGTAGTGGCGAAAGGTCGAATTGTTGCGGGCGGCAAGAAGAATATATTGGTTGTTTCTCAGTATTTATGGCCGGAAAACTTTCGTATAAATGACCTCGTTCAGGAGCTGGATTCCCGTGGTCACGCTGTCACGGTGTTAACAGGGATCCCCAACTATCCAGGTGGGAGATGGTTCGAGGGGTATGGTCTCTCCTCCTGCGGTCGGGAGACCTGGAATAATGTCAATGTAGTTCGCGTGCCGATGATTCGCCGCATGTCAGGACGGGGCTGGCAACTGGTGCTGAATTACCTGAGTTATGCGGTGGCGGCAAGCGTGCTTGGACCACTCTTATGCCGAGGGCACTACGACGTAGTATTCGTCTATGAACCTTCTCCTTTCACGGTGGGGATCCCGGCATTGGTAATGCGGTGGCTAAAACGCGCACCGATGTTGTTCTGGGTGCAGGATCTGTGGCCGGAGAGTCTGAGCGCGACAGGTGCGGTAAGGTCGAAAATGGCGCTATCGCTCGTGGCCAAGATGGTGCGGGCGATCTATCGGCGTTGTGATCGGGTACTGGTACAGTCCGAGGGATTTATCGCGCCGGCGATCGCGGCCGGTGCCGATCCCGCAAGTGTCCGCTATTTTCCAAACTGGGCGGAGGATTTCTATGCGCCCGTTGAAGTGGCGGAAGGGGCCGCAGAACGCGCAGAGCTCCCCGATGGTTTTCGGCTCGTATTCGGGGGCAACATGGGCGCCGCGCAATCACTGGAGACTATCCTCGAGGCAGCCGAAATTCTGAAGGATGAGCAGGATATCAAATGGGTTATGATAGGTGATGGCAGAAGAAAAGCCTGGATGGAGGAGGAAGCTCGGAAACGCGGCCTGAGTAACGTGCAATTCTTCGGTCGCAAGCCGGTGGAACAGATGCCACGGTACTTTGCGCTTGCGGACGTATTGCTGGCCACCCTGAGACCCGATCCTGTGTTCGCGCAGACGGTACCCAGCAAGGTACAGTCTTACCTGGCCTGTGGCCGGCCGGTGGTCGCGGCACTGGACGGCGAGGGCGCACGCCTCGTCAGGGAGGCCGGAGCGGGTCTGGCGGTAGCCGCCGGTGATGCCACCGCGCTCGCGGAGGCCGTCCGCCACCTGTACCAGATGGAACCCCACCAGCGCGCTGAGATGGGCAGGGCAGGCCGGGCTTACTACGAAACTCATTTCCTGCGTAAACGTCTGGTGGACCGACTGGAAGGCTGGATGCGGGAACTGGTAGAACCAGGCGAGTCCCGATAAGGGTTGTCGTTCGTGGGCTACGGTCAGGAACAATGAGATGAAAATACTCGTTCTCGGTGCATCCGGCATGCTGGGGAATGCCATGTTCCGGTTTTTGGCAGAGCACGGGCAGTTCGACGTGACCGGAACACTGCGTAGCACCGCAATGCGCCGCTATCTTCCGGAAAGCCTGCATGATCGACTGAAGACGGGTATCGATGTATTGTCTCAGGATCATCTGATGTCGTTGTTCGATGACGTGCGCCCGGATGTCGTGATAAATTGTATCGGGCTGGTGAAACAGCTTGGCAGCGCCTCGGATCCCCTTAGTGCCCTGCCGGTCAATTCGCTCCTTCCTCATCGACTGGATCGGCTGTGTGGCCTGGCCGGAGCGCGGTTGGTACATTTCAGCACCGATTGCGTGTTCACCGGAGACAGGGGAATGTACAAGGAGGAAGATACCGCCGATGCGAGGGATTTGTATGGCCTGTCCAAGTACCTTGGCGAGGTAAGGGATTCCTCCCATGCCATCACGCTGCGCACGTCCATCATCGGGCACGAGCTGGGAAGAAAGCTCTCCTTGATTGGCTGGTTTCTGTCGCAGGAGGGTAAGGTGCCGGGATACTCGCAGGCGATATTCTCGGGCCTGCCGACGGTGGAGATGGCACGGATCGTAATGGAGTATGTGCTGCCGAAACCGGAGCTGAGTGGTCTCTACCATGTCTCCGCCGCGGCCATTGACAAGAAATCCCTTCTTGAACTGGTTGCCGAGGTTTACGGAATGAACGTCGAGATTTTCGAGGACGTTTCCGTGCGAATCGATCGTTCGCTGGATTCAACGCAATTCCGGAAGGCAACAGGTTACGTGCCACCGACATGGCCCGAGCTGGTAGAGTCCATGAAATCATATCACGAGCAGTGGAACATGGGAGACGAGGTATAAGGTGTTCGACGACAGGACTTTGATGATAACAGGCGGGACAGGCTCCTTCGGGCGCACCGTCCTGCAGCGCTTCCTGAAAACGGATGTCAGGGAGATCCGCATCTTCAGCCGTGACGAAAAGAAGCAGGAAGAAATGCGCATCGCCCTGAATAACGACAAGGTCAAGTTCTACATTGGCGATGTGCGCGACTACGACAGCCTGTTGCAGGCCATGGTGGGGGTGGACTATGTCTTTCATGCAGCGGCCCTGAAGCAGGTTCCCTCCTGTGAGTTCTATCCCATGGAGGCGGTGCGGACCAATATCGTTGGAACCGACAACATGCTCAGCGCAGCCATCGCCACGGGGGTGAAGCGCGTGGTGGTGCTGAGTACCGACAAGGCGGTGTATCCCATCAATGCCATGGGTATGTCCAAGGCCATGGCGGAAAAGATCATGGTGGCGCGCTCGCGTACCGTGGACGGAGACGGTCCCGTGATGTGCGCCACACGCTACGGCAATGTCATGGCCTCGCGGGGCTCGGTGATCCCCCTGTTCGTCGATCAGATCAGGGCCGGCGGGCCGCTGACGGTGACCGATCCCGATATGACCCGTTTTCTCATGTCGCTGGAGGATTCGGTGGATCTCGTTTTACATGCCTTCGAGCACGCCACGCCGGGCGACATCTTTGTGCAGAAGGCGCCCGCCTCGACCATTGCCGATCTGGTCGCTGCCATGCAGCAGGTGTTCGGCACGAACCTGCCGGTGAAGACTATCGGTACCCGCCATGGGGAAAAACTCTATGAATCGCTGGTTTCCCGCGAGGAGATGGCACGCGCCGAGGACATGGGTCGCTA
This sequence comes from Chromatiales bacterium, assembly GCA_027005735.1. Taxonomy (GTDB): domain Bacteria; phylum Pseudomonadota; class Gammaproteobacteria; order CAMYNG01; family CAMYNG01; genus HyVt-448. The sequence goes on from JALTLF010000232.1 coordinate 10,155, forward strand.
CTTCCGTATTCCGGCGGATACGCGGGATCTCAACTACAACAAGTACTTCGTCGAGGGCGAGGAGAACATCTCGCATCTCGAAGATTACACCTCCCACAACACCCAACGGCTGGACGTTGATGGCGTGCGGAAGGTGCTGCTGGAGTTGGACTATATAAAAGAGGCGCTTAATGCCTAAGGTCATGACCATCGTGGGCACGCGTCCCGAGATCATCAAGATGAGCCGCGTGATCGCCACCTTCGACGCCCATGTCAATCACGTGCTGGTGCATACCGGGCAGAATCACGACTATGAACTCAACGAGGTCTTCTTCGAGGACCTCGAGATCCGCAAGCCTGATCATTTCCTCGGCGTTGCCGGTGGCACGACGGCAGAGGTCATCGCAGCTGTCATCGAGCGGTCGGATGCGGTGTTCGAAAAGGAACGCCCGGATGCCCTGATGCTCTATGGCGATACCAACAGTTGCCTGGCGGTGATCGCGGCCAAGCGGCGCAAGATCCCGGTGTTTCACATGGAGGCGGGCAATCGCTGTTTCGACCAGCGTGTCCCGGAAGAACTCAACCGCAAGATCGTCGATCATCTCAGCGATATCAACTTGGTGTTGACCGAGCACGCCCGTCGCTATCTGCTGGCCGAAGGGATCCGCCCCGAGACCATCATCAAGACCGGCTCGCACATGCGCGAGGTGCTGGATTACTATCGGCCAAAGATCGAAGCATCCGGCGTGCTCGCGCGCGAGGGACTCGAGGCCGGCAAGTATTTCCTTGTCAGCGCCCACCGCGAAGAGAACGTCGATGACGAGGACAATCTGCGCGATCTGCTCGATGCCCTGGTGGGACTGGCGGAAAGCCATGCCTTTCCCGTCATGGTCTCCACCCATCCCCGCACGCGCAAGCGTCTCGATGCCATGGAGGGTGCGGCCACCCATCCGCTGGTGAAGTTCGTCAAGCCTTACGGGTTCACCGATTACGTTGCGTTGATGCAGAGTGCGGCCTGCGTGCTCTCGGACAGCGGTACCATCACCGAGGAGGCCGCCTTGCTCTCCATCCCGGCGGTCACCATTCGCAACACGCATGAACGCCCGGAAGGTAACGATGCCGGCGTGCTCATCATGTGCGGCCTGCGCCGGGAAGCCGTGCTGGATGCAGTGCGTGTCGTCATGGCTGGTTCTCCCGGCCCGGTTGGTGTCGTGGACGACTACGCTGCCGAAGTGGTGTCGGAAAAGGTTCTGCGCACGGTGCTGGGTTACACCGACTACGTCAACCGCACGGTCTGGCACAAGACCTGAGCGGGAGACACGCGTGCGGATCCTGGTTACAGGCGGGAGCGGTTTTGTCGGCGGCCATCTGCTGGCGCAGCTGCAGGCGCAGGGTCACGAACTCCACGTTGCCACGCGGCGCGAGGTGTTGCTCCCGGGCGGCGTTACCGCCGTCAGGGTCGGCGATATCGGCCCCGACACGGACTGGAGCGGCGCGCTCGACGGGATCGACGCGGTAGTGCATCTTGCCGCGCGCGTACACGTGATGCGCGACTCGGCCGCCGATCCCCTTGCCCTCTACCGCCACACCAACGTGGAAGGCACCCTGCGGCTGGCGCGCCAGGCGGCGAGCGCCGGCGTGCGGCGGCTGGTCTATCTCAGCTCCATCAAGGTCAACGGCGAGGCCACCACGCCGGGCCGGCCGTTTACCTCCACCGACGCGCCCGCCCCGGGGGATCCCTACGGGATCTCCAAGTACGAGGCCGAGCAGGGGCTGTTGACGATCGCCGCCGAGACGGATCTCGAAGTGGCCATCATTCGTCCCCCGTTGATCTACGGCCCCGGCGTCAGGGCCAACTTCCTTCGCCTCATGCGTCTTCTCCAGCGCCAGCTGCCGTTGCCCTTTGGCCGTATCCGCAACCGGCGCAGTCTGCTGGCGGTGGGCAATCTTGTCGATCTTGTGACGTGCTGCCTCACGCATCCCGGCGCGCGCAACCGTATCTTTCTCGCCGCCGATGGGGAGAGCCTCTCCACCCCCGAGTTGCTGCGGCGCCTCGCCGCCGCGCTGGGGGTACGCGCGCGGCTGGTGCCGGTGCCCCATGCCCTTGTCGATGGCGGCCTGCGCCTGCTGGGCAGGGGTGCGCTGGCGCAGCGCCTGTGCGGATCGCTGGAGGTCGATATCCGGGACACCTGCCAGCGGCTGGACTGGTCGCCGCCGGTGTCGGTGGACGCGGGCCTGAAGGCGGCGGCGGATCACTATCTGCGGGAAGGAGCGCGGTGATCGCGGCCACCCTGCTGATCGCCGTTGCCCTGGCCAGTTTTCTCCTCGCCGGGCTGGTGCGGCGCTATGCCCTGGCGCGGGGCGCGCTGGACCGTCCCAACGAACGCAGTTCCCACGCCATCCCCACGCCGCGTGGCGGCGGTCTGGCTTTTGTCACCACCTTCCTCGTCGGGCTGGGTGTGGCGGCAGTCCTCTTTCCACTGGAGCGGAGCCTTGTGCTCGCGCTATGCGTTTCCGGCCTGCTGGTGGGTTTTACGGGCATGCGGGACGACTTCCACGGGCTTGGCGTGGGGGCGCGCCTCCTGGCGCAGTTTACCGCCGCCGTGGCCGCGTTCTGGGTGCTCTCGGGCGGGGAGCCCGCCAGCCTCTTTGGTACATCCGCGGGCGCGGCATGGCTGTTTGTCGCCGCAGGGGTATTCCTGCTCGTCTGGCTGGTGAACCTCTACAACTTCATGGACGGCATCGATGGCATCGCCGCCATCGAGGCCATCACGGTGGGTCTCGGCATGACGCTGGTGTACCTGCTCGACCCACGGACGGGGGAAGCGTGGCTGATTCCGGCCCTGCTGGCTGCCGGTGTGTCGGGTTTTCTGCCGTGGAACTTCCCCGGCGCACGACTGTTCATGGGGGATGTCGGCAGCGGTTTTCTCGGTATGTCGCTCGGCATCATGGCGCTGCAGGGCTGGAAGCTCGATGTCTCCCTGCTCTGGGCCTGGCTGATCCTGCTGGGGGTGTTCATCGTCGATGCCAGCCTGACCCTTTTTCGCCGGTTACTGGCCGGCGAAAACGTGTTTCGTGCCCACCGCGGCCATGCTTACCAGGTCGCCGCGCGGCGTTATGGAGCGCATGCCCCGGTGTCGCTGGCGGTGGGGGCCATCAACCTGCTGTGGCTCTTGCCCCTTGCCATCTGGGTGGCGCGCGGCGGACTGGCCGGGCCGGTGGGCCTCCTCATTGCCTGGACGCCGCTGGTGGCGCTGGCAGTCTGTTTTCGCGCGGACCGGGTACAGGCCTGAGGCGCCCTGGCCGTGAGGCGTCGGAGCCGATTTTGCTTGAGTTTTCAGGGGCGTTTCGGTAAATTTCGCTGCCTGATTGCAGTCGCGTAGCTCAGTTGGTTAGAGCACTACCTTGACATGGTAGGGGTCGGTGGTTCGAATCCACTCGCGACTACCAGATCCGGTCATTTGCAAGATGACCTGTAGGAGCGCCGCCCTCGGCGTGATTTTCACCATGGTGTGACAAACCCATCGCGCCGGGGGCGGCGCTCCTACGTGTACCGGCTGCTGGCAGCCGGTATTCTGTTCCAGTTTCCAGACAGTCCCGCGACTCTCTGAACAGGAAGGTGACGGCCCGTTGGTAGGGGTCGCGCCCGGTTTAACAAGCGGCCCTTCGTACCGGTCGCCACTGCACCAAGAGGTTCAGACATGCCCGTCATCACCCTGCCGGATGGCAGCAAACGCGAATACCCCCAGGCCCTGACCGTGGCCGAGGTGGCCGCCGACATCGGCGCCGGGCTGGCCAAGGCCGCGCTGGCCGGCCGCATCGACGGCAAGCTGGTGGACACCTCGGCGCTCATCGACCACGATGCCGAGGTGGCCATCATCACCGACCGCGACCCGGAGGGGCTGGAGATCATCCGTCACTCCACCGCTCACCTGCTGGCCCAGGCGGTGAAGGAACTCTTCCCCGAGGCCCAGGTCACCATCGGCCCCGTCATCGAGGACGGCTTCTACTACGACTTCGCCTACGAGAACGGCTTCTCCGAGGAGGACCTGGCGCGTATCGAAAAAAAGATGGCGGAGCTGGCGAAGCAGGATTTCCCCATCACCCGCACGGTGATGGATCGCGACGAGGCCATCAGGTTCTTCCGCGACATGGGCGAGGAGTACAAGGCGGAGATCATCGCCTCCATCCCCGAGGGCGAGGAAATCGGCCTCTATAAACAGGGCGATTTCATCGATCTTTGCCGCGGACCCCACGTACCGTCCACCGGCAAGCTCAAGGCCTTCAAGCTCATGAAGCTGGCCGGCGCCTACTGGCGCGGCGACTCCGACAACGAGATGCTGCAACGCATCTACGGCACCGCCTGGCAGGACAAGAAGCACCTCAAGGCCTACCTGCACCGCCTCGAGGAGGCCGAAAAACGTGACCATCGCAAGCTGGGCCGGCGGCTGGATCTCTTCCACACCCAGGAAGAGGCGCCGGGCATGGTCTTCTGGCACGACCGCGGCTGGACCATCTACAAGCAGGTGGAGCAGTACATCCGCGAGCGCCTGCGCGAGCACGACTACCAGGAGGTCAACACGCCCAACCTGGTGGACCGGGTGCTGTGGGAGAAGTCCGGCCACTGGGCCAAGTTCCGCGACGACATGTTCACCACCCACTCGGAGAACCGCGAGTACGCCGTCAAGCCCATGAACTGCCCCTGCCACGTGCAGATCTTCAACCAGGGCCTGCGCAGCTACCGCGATCTGCCCCTGCGCATGGCGGAATTCGGCTCCTGCCACCGCAACGAGCCCTCCGGCACCCTGCACGGGCTCATGCGCGTGCGCGCCTTCACCCAGGACGACGCCCACATCTTCTGCAGCGAGGATCAGATCCAGGACGAGGTGGCGGCCTTCATCGAGCTGCTCTACCAGGTGTATGCCGATTTCGGCTTCGACGACGTGCTGGTCAAGCTCTCCACCCGCCCCGAGCAGCGCGTGGGCGCCGACGAGGTGTGGGACAAGGCCGAGGCGGCCCTGCAGCAGGCCCTCGACGCCAGGGGCCTGGACTGGGAACTGCAGCCGGGGGAGGGGGCCTTCTACGGGCCCAAGATCGAGTTCTCCCTGCGCGACTGCCTCGGCCGGGTGTGGCAGTGCGGCACCATCCAGGTGGATTTCTCCATGCCGGGGCGCCTCGGGGCCGAATACGTCGCCGAGGACGGCGCCCGCCACACCCCGGTGATGCTCCACCGCGCCATTCTGGGCTCCATGGAGCGTTTTCTGGGCATCCTCATCGAGCATTACGCCGGCAATTTCCCCGCCTGGCTGGCGCCGGTGCAGGCGGTTTTGCTCAATATTACCGATCACCAGGCCGAATATGCCGAAAATGCGGCCAAGGCCCTGAAAAATCATGGATTCCGGGTGATTACGGACTTGAGAAACGAGAAGATCGGCTTTAAGATCCGCGAGCACACATTACAGAAGGTTCCGTATCTCCTCGTCGTGGGGGACAAGGAACTGGAGAATGGCACGGTGGCCGTGCGCACGCGAAGTGGTGAGGACCTGGGGGCCATGTCCCTGGAGGCATTTGCCGAGCACCTCAGCAGGGATATCGCGCGCCGCGGCCGCGCTGTTTTGGAGGAATAACCGTATCGCAACAGTAAAGAAGACGCGCATCAACGACGACATTACCGCGCCGGAAGTCCGGCTCATCGGCGCCGACGGCGCCCAGATTGGCATCAGGTCGCTCGAGGATGCGAAGCAGCTGGCGGAAGACGCCGAACTGGACCTGGTCGAGATCTCGCCCGATGCCGAGCCGCCGGTCTGCCGCCTCATGGACTACGGCAAGTACCAGTTCGAGCAGAACAAGAAACGCCATGCGGCGCGAAAGAAGCAGAAACAGATCCATATCAAGGAAGTGAAATTCCGTCCCGGGACGGAAGAGGGCGACTACCAGGTCAAACTACGCAACCTGGTGCGTTTCCTCAGCAACGGAGACAAGGCCAAGGTAACCCTCAGGTTCCGTGGCCGGGAAATGGCCCACCAGGAACTGGGCGCTCAGTTGCTAAAGCGCGTGGAAGAAGACCTTGCCGAAATCGGCACCGTCGAGCAGTACCCCCGCATGGAGGGACGCCAGATGGTCATGGTCATCGCACCGCGCAAAAAGTAGCGTGCTGCTGTCCGCCGGGTGTGGCAACCCAGGTTGGCAGTCGTAAATGTACGCAGTGTCAAACATCAATCAATGCGAGTATTGAAATGCCAAAGATGAAAACCAATCGCGGCGCTGCAAAGCGTTTCCGCAAAACCGGCAGTGGTTCGTTCAAGCGTAACCAGTCACACCGCCGTCACATCCTCACCAAGAAGAGCACCAAGCGTAAGCGCCACCTGCGCACGCCGGAGCACGTCTGTGAGGCAGATGTGAAGGCCGTGAAGAAAATGATGCCCTACGCCTGAATCTGAGAGAGGAGACGAATCATGCCAAGAGTCAAACGCGGCGTTACCGCTAACGCCAGGCACAAGAAAGTCATCAAGAAGGCCAAGGGTTACTACGGCCGTCGCAAGAACGTCTTTCGCGTCGCAAAGCAGGCCGTCACCAAGGCTGGCCAGTATGCCTACCGCGATCGTCGTCAGCGCAAGCGCCAGTTCCGTGCCCTGTGGATCGCCCGCATCAATGCCGCCGCGCGGGAATGCGGCCTGTCCTACAGCCGCTTTATCGATGGGCTCAACAAGGCCAACATCGAAGTGGATCGCAAGGTGCTGGCCGACCTGGCCGTGCACGACATGGTTGCCTTTAGCGCGCTTGCCGAGCAAGCCAAGGCCAACCTGTCCGGCTAAGCACCGCCGGCACCGCGATGGCGGTGCCATGACAAACGGACACGAAGAGGGAAGGCCTGGTTGCCTTCCCTTTTTCGTCTGTAGAAAAAGAAAACGATGTTGTGGTGTTGGTATTCGAGCGCGCGCGAAACCATTGAAACATTTTGCCGGCGTGGCATTGTCGGTCCATGACAAATCTGTAGACAGAGAATTCTGCAGGAGCGCCGCCTTCGGCGCGATTGTATGAATTGTTTGTTCGGGTATCGCGCCGAGGGCGGCGCTCCTACAGGTAATATTTCAAGCTTGCCTGGTTTTTTAACCTGCTGCTTAACAAGAAAATAGATGAAGAAACAACTCGACAAGCTGGTCAAGGACGCCCTCGGCGAGATCGCCGCCGCGGGTGACGTGCGCGCCCTCGATGCCGTGCGCGTGAAGTACCTCGGCAAGAAGGGCAGCCTTACCGCGCAGATGAAGACGCTGGGCAAGCTCTCCGCCGAGGAACGTCCGAAGGCGGGGCAGGCCATCAATGCGGCCAAGGAACAGGTGCAGCAGGCCATCACCGCGCGCAAGACCGAGCTGGAGACCGCCGCGCTGGCCGCGGCGCTGGCCGGCGAGACCCTCGACGTGACCCTGCCGGGACGCGGGGAGCGCCCCGGCGGCCTGCACCCGGTGACGCGCACCCTCGATCGCATCGAGGATCTCTTCGTGCAACTGGGCTTCGCCGTCGCCCAGGGCCCGGAGATCGAAACCGACTGGCACAACTTCGAGGCCCTCAACATCCCCGCCTCCCACCCGGCGCGCGCCATGCACGACACCTTCTATATCGATGAGCGTCACCTGCTGCGTACCCACACCTCGCCGGTGCAGGTGCGCGTGATGCTGGAACAGAAACCGCCGCTGCGCGTCATCGCGCCGGGACGCGTCTACCGCTGCGACTCGGATCTGACCCACACGCCCATGTTCCACCAGGTGGAAGGCCTGATGGTGGACGAGGACGTCAACTTCGCGCAGCTCAAGGGGATCCTCGACGACTTTCTGCACCGTTTCTTCGAGCGCGACGATCTTGCCGTGCGTTTTCGGCCGTCCTATTTCCCCTTTACCGAGCCCTCCGCCGAGGCCGATATCCAGTGCGTGATCTGTGGCGGCGAAGGGTGCCGGGTGTGCAGTCACACCGGCTGGCTGGAGGTGCTGGGCTGCGGCATGGTGCACCCGCGGGTCTTCGAGCACGTGGACATCGACGCCGAACGCTACACTGGATTCGCCTTCGGCATGGGCGTGGAACGCCTCGCCATGCTGCGCTACGGCGTCAACGACCTGCGCCTGTTTTTTGAAAACGACCTGCGGTTCTTGCAGCAGTTTAATTGAGTTTTTTATAAAAGATATTTACCACGGGGAACACGGGGAACACGGGGCACACGGGGAAAATTTTTTTAATGGGTTAGAAAGCCATGGCGCGATCCCGGCAAGGGCGAGGCCATGGAATGATATGAATGAAAAGACATTTACCACGGGGAACACCGGGGACAAGCCGCCGTCATTCCGGGCGACGCCATGTTGCACATGGCGGAGACCCGGAATCCAGCCGGCCTGGCTTGCCTCGACACGTGGATTCCCGCTTACGCGGGAATGACGTCGGGTTTTTTCTTGTTGATTTTCCCCGTGTGCCCCGTGCTCCCCGTGGTTAACTTTACGAGACTTGATACATGAAATTCAGCGAACAATGGTTACGGGAGTGGGTCGATCCACCGGTGTCCACCGAGGAACTGGCGCACCAGCTCACCATGGCGGGCCTCGAGGTGGATGCCATCGAGCCCGTGGCGGGGGAGTTCAGCAAGGTGGTGGTGGCCGAGGTGAAGTCGGTCGAGGCCCATCCCGATGCCGACAGGCTGCGGGTCTGCCAGGTGGAGGCCGGGCAGGGCGAGCCCCTGCAGATCGTCTGCGGCGCGGCCAACGTGCGCGCCGGCCTGAAGGTGCCCTGCGCGCTGGTGGGCGCGAAACTGCCGGGCGATTTTCGCATCAAGAAATCCAGACTGCGCGGCGTGGCGTCCCACGGCATGCTGTGCTCCGAGCAGGAACTGGGGCTGGCGGAGAGCGCCGAGGGCCTCATGGAACTGCCGGCGGACGCGCCGGTGGGCGAGGACATTCGTGCTTATCTCGGCCTCGACGATCACGCCATCGAGCTGGGCCTCACCCCCAACCGCGGTGACTGCCTGAGCATCGCCGGCATCGCCCGCGAGACCGCCGTCCTCAATCGCCTCACCGCCCGGGGCCCGGACCTGGCGCCGGTGCCGCCGCGCCACGACGACACCCTGCGCGTCACCCTCAGCGCCGCCGAGGCCTGTCCCCACTACGCCGGGCGCATCGTGCGCAATGTCGACGTCGCCGCGCCCACGCCCCTGTGGATGGTGGAGCGCCTGCGCCGCAGCGGGATCCGCAGCCTCGGTCCGGTGGTGGACGTGACCAACTACGTGTTGCTGGAGCTGGGCCAGCCCATGCACGCCTTCGATCTGGACAAGCTGGAGGGCGACATCGACGTGCGCTTCGCCGATGCGGGCGAGGTACTCACCCTGCTGGACGGCCAGACCGTGAGTCTGGATGCCGATTCCCTGGTCATCGCCGACGCGGGCCGCGCCGTCGCCCTGGCGGGCATCATGGGCGGCGCCGGGACCGCCGTGGGCGACGATACCCGCGACATCTTCCTCGAGAGCGCCTTTTTCACCCCCGCGGCCATGGCCGGCAAGGCCCGCCGCGTCGGCTTGCACACGGATTCCTCCCACCGTTTCGAGCGCGGCGTCGCCCCGGATCTGCAGGTGGTGGCGCTGGAGCGCGCCACGGCCCTGCTGCTGGACATTTGCGGCGGCGAGCCGGGGCCCGTGGTGGAGGTGGGCGATGCCGCTGCACTGGCCACACGCGCCGCCGTGCCCCTGCGCCAGGAGCGTATCGCCCGCGTCCTCGGCCACGCGGTGCCCGACAAGGACGTGGAGGACATCCTGGGCCTGCTGGGCATGCGCCTCGAGGCGGCGAAGGACGGCTGGCAGGTGACGCCGCCGGCCTTCCGCTTCGATATCGCGCTGGAGGCGGATCTCATCGAGGAAGTGGGGCGGATCCGGGGCTACGATCGCCTGCCGGCCACGCGCCCGGTGGGCACCCTCGCCATGGCCCCGCGCACCGAGACCCGCGTGACGCGCCGCGCCATGGCACAGGCCCTCGTGGCGCGGGGTTACCAGGAGGCCATCACCTACAGTTTCGTCGATCCCGGCCTGCGCGAGCTGCTGGATCCGGACGCCACGCCAGTGCCGCTGGCCAACCCCATTGCCAGCGACATGAGCGTCATGCGCACCAGCCTGTGGCCCGGCCTGGTGGCGGCGGCGCAATATAACTTGCACCGCCAGCAGGAACGGCTAAAATTGTTCGAGTATGGCCTGAAGTTTATTTCACAAGATTCTGAAATTCTTCAAGATTACGTGATTTCCGGTGTCGTCACGGGCCGCCGCCTCCCGGAACAGTGGGGCGCGGGGCGCGAGATGGCGGACTTCTACGACATCAAGGGTGACGTGGAGGCCCTGCTGGCGCTGGGGCGGCACACGGACGTGGAATTCGAGGCGGCCGGCCACCCGGCGTTGCACCCCGGCCAGAGCGCCCGTCTGCGCTTCGGCGGCCAGGCGGGGGGCTGGATCGGCCGGCTGCATCCGGCACTGGAGAAAAAGCTCGATCTGCCGCTAAAGCTGTACGTGTTTGAAATTTCAGCGGAATACCTGTCCAGGGCGCAGGTTCCGGCGTTTCAGCCCCTGTCGCGCTACCCCGCCATCCGGCGCGACATAGCGCTGGAAGTGGACGAGACGGTCTCCTACGGCGCCCTGGCGCGGTGTATCCGCGAGGCCGGCCCGGAATGGCTGCGCAAAGTTGAAATTTTCGACGAGTATAGGGGCGAAGGTATTGATTCTGGACGAAAAAGTGTCGCGATAGGCTTGACCTTACAGGATCTTTCGCGCACTCTTACAGAGGATGTTGTGAGCCAGGCCATGAACGAAATTCTGGCAAAAGTACAAGAACAGTTTGGGGCTACTCTGAGAGACTAATCACATGGCGCTGACGAAGGCCGACATGGCAGAACGCCTGTTCGAGGAACTGGGGCTGAACAAGCGGGAAGCCAAGGAACTGGTAGAAATGTTCTTCGAGGAAGTTCGCCACGCCCTGGAAACGGGCCGCCAGGTGAAGCTTTCCGGCTTTGGAAACTTCGATTTGCGGGACAAGAAGCAACGCCCCGGGAGAAACCCTAAAACCGGTGAGGAAATACCCATTACCGCGCGTCGCGTGGTGACCTTTCGCCCGGGACAGAAACTCAAGGCGCGCGTAGAAGCCTATGCTGGAACCATCGAACAATAACGAACTACCACCGATACCCGGCAAGCGCTACTTCACCATCGGTGAGGTCAGCGAGCTGTGCGACGTCAAGCCGCACGTGCTGCGCTACTGGGAACAGGAATTTCCCCAGCTCAAGCCGGTCAAGCGCCGCGGCAACCGCCGTTACTACCAGCGCCAGGACGTCATCATGATCCGCCAGATCCGCAGCCTGCTCTACGAGCAGGGCTACACCATCGGTGGCGCCCGCCTGCAACTCACCGAGTCCGGCGCCCGCGGTAACGGCAAGATCGACATGACCGTCATCCGCGAACTGCGCAGTGAGCTGGAAGACATCCTCAAGCTGCTGGACACCTGATCCGGCCTGCTGCGGGCCAAAATCCGTCCCCCGACGTTTCGTTTTCCCGCCGTGGTGCGGTATGATAGCGCCCGCCCCGCGGGGCACCCAATCAGTTCCATCCTTTTCGGGGCGTAGCGCAGTCTGGTAGCGCACTGCAATGGGGTTGCAGTGGTCGGAGGTTCAAATCCTCTCGCCCCGACCAAACTCCGTGATTTCGGTTCCCGCCTACGTCCCTGTAGGTCAGGCCAGCCGGGCATCCCTGCCCGGCGTTCCTCGGGCTGCGAAAGTCCACTGGACTTTCGGTCCCTCGTCACCCTCTCGCCCCGACCAACAAAACCAGTAACGAGTTGCGAGGGTCGAGGATTTTGATCCCCGCCCCCTGTCCCCCGCCCTGAGGGCGGGGGGACCCGGATACCTGTATCCAGGCAGCCAGAAACGCCACTGGACTTTCGGTCCCTCGTCACCCTCTCGCCCCGACCAACAAAACCAGTAACGAGTTGCAAGGGTCGAGGATTTTAATCCCCGTCCCCTCTCCCCCGCCCTGAGGGCGGGGGTACGGCTGTTTCGGGATCCGTGCCGTCAATCCCGCGCAGCTGGCTAAATGTTGGTTCCCTCTCTCTTCGAAACCTCGATGCCCTGCCGGGATGGGAAGGTATAACGGGGCCTGGTAAAACGGTTCCCTCTCCCTTTGGGAGAGGGACAGGGTGAGGGGATCAAAATCCTCGAACCTGTGACTCCGGCACCCGCAGGGTGAGGGTATTGCCGCGCTGGGTGAATTCCAGGTGCTTGAGGAAGCTCATGCCGAGCAGGACTTCGTCGCCCTCGACGTTGGGATTGATGGAGGCGTCGATGTCGCGCAGTTCGATGGCGCCGAGGCGGATGCTGTCGATGCGCGTGCGATAACCGGAGGCAGTGCCGTTGGCGGTCTGGAAGAAGACCACCGGGCCCTTTTCCAGCCCCAGGCGGGTGGCAAGGGCCAGCGGCACCGAGACGTCGCTGGCGCCGGTGTCGAGCAGGAAGGTGACGTCCTTGCCGTTGATGCTGCCGGTGGCCACGTAATGGCCGTAGCGGTTGCGCTGCAATACGACCTCGCGCGCGCCGTCGGCGGCGAGCTGGCTCGCCACGCGCGGGTTGGGGTTGTACTGGCGCTCGAGGATGTTGCCGAACAGCAGGGTCAGCAGGCCAAGGCCGAGGATCCACATGGCGTAGTACATGCCCGCGCCCATGCGGCGGTTGGCCTTGTCATCCTCCGGGTTTTGATCGTTCATCATGGTGTTTCTCCGATCTCCTGCCGGCATCCTCCCATACTTCCCTTCGGCCCGGCAACGGCATCCTGCGACTGTGACGGGCCTGTCATTTTGCCTGTGACCGACGTCGGGTTTCCGACGCCGGTGGCGATATGCGGTTTAAGCCGCTGATTTGCAAGGCCCGCGGGATGGCGGTGAAATTTTCCTTAACTCATTGAAAAACAAGACGCTAATTAGCCTGAGACTTCAAGACGGATGAACGGAGAAGGACAGGCCAATGGGTGGACGACATCTCACAGGGATCCTGGTGGCAATGCTCCTGCTGGGTGCCGTGCCGGCATGGGGCTCGGAGCAGTTGCATCTCATTGTCAGCGGCAGGACCTACCATTTCGAGGACCGCAACTTCAACGAGTCCAACTGGGGCCTGGGCCTGGAATACCAGTTCGCGCGTCGCGAGCAATGGATCCCCTTCATGACCGCCACGGCCTTTCTCGACAGCAACAAGCAGTGGTCGAAGTACGTCGGCGGCGGCGGCCGTTACCGCTTTGAACTGGGCGAGGAGGGCGTCTTTACCTGGTTTGACGTGGGCGTCATCGGTTTTTTCATGACCCGCAAGGACTATCGCGACAACGAGCCCTTCGTGGGGGTGTTGCCCTTCGTCTCCGCGGGCAACGACTTCATGTCGGTGAACGCCACCTACATTCCGCGCGTCACGCCCAAGTCCGTGCCGCTGGTGTACGTGCAGGTGATGTTCCGCCTGGCGGAGTTCGACTGACGGATCGGCATCACGGCGTTCGGCCCGGCGGGCAGTCAGCCGGGAATGTTTCCAAAACAGTAGCGAGTTGCGAGTGGTGAGGGCTAAGGATCTGATCCCCGCCCCCTGTCCCCCGCCCTGAGGGCGGGGGGACCCAGATACCTGTATCCAGGCAGCCAGAAACGCCGCTGGACTTTCGGTTCCTCGTCACCCTCTCGCCCCGACCAACAAAATCAGTAACGAGTTGCAAGGGCCGAGGATTTGATCCCCGCCCTGAGGGCGGGGGTACGGCTGTTTCGGGATCCGTGCCGTCAGTCCCGCGCAGTTGGCTAAATGTCGGTTCCCTCTCCCTTTGGGAGAGGGTCAGGGTGAGGGGATCAGATCCTCGCTCCTCACCTTCACTTCTCGTCCGCCGTCCCATCCCGGTAGCGCAACAGCAGATCCTCGTAGGCGTCGATGCGCCGATCGCGCAGGAAGGGCCAGATCCGCCGCACGGCCTCGCTGCGCGCCATGTCGATGTCGCAGCTGAGTACCGTGGTCCGGGGCGCGTCGTCGGCGCGCGCCAGGACTTCACCCTGCGGGCCACAGGCGAAGCTGTTGCCCCAGAAGGCAATGCCCGCGGCATCGTCACCGGGACGGGCTTCGAAACCGCAGCGGTTGCAGGCGAGCAGGGGCAGGGCATTGGCCACCGCGTGGCCGCGTTGCACGGTCACCCAGGCCTCCAGCTGGCGGGCCTTCTCGTCCGCGTCGTCGGCCGGGTCCCAGCCGATGGCGGTGGGGTAGAGCAGCAGTTGCGCGCCGGCGAGGCTCATGAGGCGCGCGGCCTCCGGGAACCACTGGTCCCAGCACACCAGCACGCCGAGGCGACCCACCGAGGTATCGACGGGGGCGAAACCGAGATCCCCCGGCGTGAAATAGAACTTCTCGTGGTAGCCCGGATCGTCGGGGATGTGCATCTTGCGGTAGCGGCCCGCGAGGCGCCCGTGATCCAGGACCACGGTGGTGTTGTGGTAGAGGCCTGCGTCGCGTCGTTCGAACAGCGAGCCGACGATGACCAGTTTCAGTTCCGCGGCCAGTTCCGCGAGCCAGTCGGTGGTGGGGCCGGGAACGGGCTCGGCGAGATCGAAGTTGGCGGTGTCTTCCACCTGGCAGAAGTAGGGCGTGGCGTGCAGTTCCTGCAACAGCACCAGCTGCGCGCCCCGCGAGGCAGCCTTGCGGATGGCGTCGGCGGTGGTGGCCCGGTTGGCCGCAGGATCCGCTTCGCAGGGGTGCTGAATGAGGGCAGTGTGCAGGATCGCGGGTTTCACGCCGGGCCTCGGATCAATACGCAGAAGGCGGGATTATAGCCCCGCCACCCTGTCCTGTCCCCGCCCGCCTGCGTGCTGGCCCGATGCCACGGGCTTTGTTATCGTTGTGCCTGTTTGCAAGCCACGGGAACAAGAAGGGACCAGAGGACCACGCATGCGCATATTGCTGATCGTACTTCTCACCGGGATGCTGGGTATCACGGCCTGTTCCACCACGGATCCCGGCAAGACCGTGGGCGTTGCCACGCGCGCCTATGAACGCGCCATCCGCTGGGGCAACATCGAGGCTGCCGAGCGTTTCCGGCGCGAGCCGGATCCCCGCTGGACGCCCGAGGTACGCAAGCGCCTGGAAACCATCCGCGTGACCAGCTACCAGGTGCTGTTTTCCACCATCGAGCCGGACGAACAGCACATGAGCCAGACCGTGCGCATCAAGTACTACGTGGATGCCGACATCGTGGAGCGCACCCTGCGCGACCAGCAGCGCTGGGAGTACGATCCTGAGGTCAAGCAGTGGTACATCGTCAGCGATCTTCCCCTGTTCCCCTGACAGCTTCGTTACCCGTCACCCGTCACCTGGCAGGGTTTCCCGGGCCGTGCTCGTCCCCGTGACTCTCACTCATCAGGATTCGTCTTCAGCACGCCGCGTCCCAGCTGCAGGGTGGCGCAGTGGATGCTGCCGGACTGGGTGATGAGGGGGCGCGCATCCACGCCAAGGATGCTGCGCGAGGGGAACACCTGCTTGAGGCGTCGGCGCGCCGTGGCATCGGCGGGATCGCCGTACTGCGGCACGATCACCGCGTCGTTGATGATGAGAAAGTTGGCGTAGCTGGCGGGCAGGGGGCGGCCCGCCTCGTCGCAGATAGCCGCCGGCAGCGGCAGGTGCACGTGCCGGTACGTATCGGGGGGGAAGACGGCTTCCACTTCCGCGCGCAGGGCGGCCAGCTCGGCGTAATTGGTGTCCCCGGGATCCTCGCAGGTGGCCAGGGCCAGGCTGCGTGGCCCGCAGAAGCGCACCAGCATGTCGATGTGCCCATCGGTGTCGTCCCCGGCGAGGCGCGTGTGGCTGAACCACACCACCCGTTTCATGCCCAGTTCGTGTTTCAGGCGTTGCTCGATGAGGCCCTTGTCCGCGTCGGGGTGGCGCCCCGGGTGAAGCAGGCACTGGCGCGAAGTGATGAGGGTGCCGGCGCCGTCGGTGTCGATGCTGCCGCCTTCGAGGACGAAGTCGATCTCGCGCAGGGGCGCGCGGAACAGATCCTGCCGGGCGAGGCGGCCGGCGGCGGCATCGTCGAGGTCGGCCTCGTACTTGCCGCCCCAGCCGTTGAAGGTGAATTTGGCCAGTAGCGCCTGACCGCCGCTCGCCAGGCTCAGGGGGCCGTAGTCGCGGATCCAGGTGTCGTTGGTGGGGATCTCCACGAGCCTGACGCCCGGCGGGATGTCCGCGGCCGCGAGTTGGCCGGCCACATGCCCGCGGTGCTCGGCGTCGTAGCACAGGATGATCACCGGCTCATGCGCGCAGATGGCGCGGGTCAGGTGGAGGTAGGTGGTCTCGATGGCCTCGAGCTGATCGGCCCAGTCGGACCGGGGATGGGGCCAGGTGAGCAGCACCGCGTCCTGGCGCGCCCACTCGGGCTCGAGGGCGTGCCCCCGGAGACGGCTCACGCGCGGCGAGGGCGGCACGGGCTCAGCGCGGCTGGGGCTGGCCCCGGGTGAGAACGGAATTGATGACCCACTGGTGCTCGAAGACCACCACGAAGTCGGGATAGATCCAGCGGGTGATGGGCGGATCGCCCACCGGGGGTTGGCGTTCCAGCGGGGCGCCGAAGAGATCCTCGACCTTCTCCATGGTCATGCCGCGGGCGGGCATCTCCACGGTAAAGGCGGCTTCCGGCGCGCTGCCGGCGGCGGGCGCCGGGGTGGCATGATCGGCGTGGTGGTCCATGGGTACGGCGGGGTCGGCGTGCTCGGGCGCCGCCTGGGGCGGCAGGGCCAGGGTGTCCGCCAGCAGGGGGGCCGCCGGGGCCGTGAGGGCGAGAAGCAACAGGCTGGTGCGAATTTGTGATTTCATGCAGCGGCTCCGTGAACCATTGAGCTGGAAGCTGTATAAACTATACTTCATCAATAGGTTACAGGCAAAATTTAATGCACATTGTGGTCAGGGGTATGCATCCCCATATTACCCGCATGCCACAGGCAACAACGGTGGTGGCCGTCCGGCAGGGTCAGGGAACGCAGGCGCGGGCGGTCCGCCCGTACTGAATTTCGCACATGGTATACCCAGGATCACAGGATACCGGGGAGCAATCCCCGGCGCGGCACGAGCTTGCGCCCGCCAGCGAGTGGGGCGGGAGCCTGCTGGCTGCCTGTGAACCGGCGGCGGTGGAAGCCCTGCGCCGCGCCATCGAACTGGCCGAAAAGGCCCATGCCGGGCAGACCCGCGCCTCGGGCGAGCCCTACATCAGCCATACCGTGGCGGTGGCGGAGATCCTCGCCGGCCTGCGGCTGGACAGCGAGACTCTCATCGCCGCCATCCTCCATGACACGGTGGAAGACACCGCGCTGACCCTCGAGGAGATCGAGGCGGCCTTCGGCGCCGGCGTGGCACGGCTGGTCAACGGCGTCACCAAGATGAACGTCATCGACCAGCAGGCCCTCGACGGCGAGGGCGTGCGCGAGCAACTGCACAGCGAGAGCCTGCGCAAGATGCTGCTGGCCATGGCCGAGGACGTGCGCGTGGTGCTCATCAAGCTCGCCGATCGCCTGCACAACATGCGCACGCTCAAGTACCTCCCCGAGGCCAAGCAGCGGCGCATCGCCCGCGAAACGCTGGACATCTACGCGCCGCTGGCCAACCGCCTGGGGATCTGGCAACTCAAGTGGGAGCTGGAGGATCTCGCCTTCCGCTTCCTCGACCCGGAAGCCTATCACGGCATTGCGCGCCAGCTCGACGAGCGCCGCGCCGATCGCGAACGCTACATCGAGGAGGTCATCGCAACCCTGGAGACGCAGCTCGACAAGCAGGGGATCCGCGCCGAGATCACCGGACGGCCGAAGCACATCTACAGCATCTGGCGCAAGATGCGCAACAAGGGCGTGGGCCTGCAGGATCTCTACGACGTGCGCGCGGTGCGCATCATCGTCGAGGACGTGACCCAGTGTTACGCCGCGCTCGGCGTGGTGCACACCCTGTGGGGTCACATCCCGCGCGAGTTCGACGACTACATCGCCACGCCCAAGGAAAACAACTACCAGTCCATTCACACGGCGGTCATCGGGCCGGGGGGCAGGACGCTGGAAGTGCAGATCCGTACCCGCGAGATGCATGAACACGCCGAGCTGGGTGTGGCGGCCCACTGGCGTTACAAGGAGGGCGGGCGCGGACACGATGCCGGCTACGAGCAGAAGATCCGCTGGTTGCGCCAGTTGCTGGAGTGGAAGGAGGAATCCACCGACGCCGGTGACTTCATCGACCGCTTCAAGTCCGAAGTCTTCCAGGATCGCGTCTACGTGCTGACTCCCGAGGGCGATGTGCGCGACCTGCCGCAGGGCGCCACGCCGCTGGACTTTGCCTATTACATCCACACCGAGGTGGGCAACCGCTGTCGGGGCGCCAGGGTGGACGGCCGCATCGTACCGCTTACCTACCAGCTCAGGAGCGGCCAGCAGGTGGAGGTGCTCACCGCGCGCCAGGGCGGCCCCAGCCGCGACTGGCTCAACCGCAACCTCGGCTACCTCAACACCTCGCGCGCCCGCGCCAAGGTTCGCCACTGGTTCAAGTTACAGGACCATGAAAAGAATGTCAGCGAAGGACGCGGTATCCTCGATCGCGAGCTGCAGCGCCTCGCCATCCACAGTCTGTCCCATGCCGACCTGGCGGAGAAGCTGAAAATGAAGAGCGTGGAGGATCTCTATGCCGCCATCGGCCGTGGCGATCTCAGCTCGGCGCAGATCAGCAATGCCGCCGCAAGCCTGCTGCGCCCGGAAGCCAGAAGTGCGCCCGTGACGACAGCACGGCGTCGCCGGCACGCGCGGGCCGAGGAGGCGGTGTCCATCCACGGCGTGGGCAACCTCATGACGCGCATGGCGCGCTGCTGCAAGCCCACCCAGGGCGATCCCATCGTCGGTTACATCACCCAGGGCCACGGCGTCACCGTGCACCGCCGCGACTGCCGCAACATCCTCGCCCTCGACGAGCGCAAGCAGATGCGCCTCATCGCCGTGGACTGGGAACGGGAGCAACGCAGCTGTTTCCCGGTGGACATCCGCATCGAGGCCATCGACCGCCAGGGCCTGTTGCGCGACGTGACCAACGTGCTCGCCAACGAACACATCAACGTGCTGGCCGTCACCACGCGCTCGGAACCGCGCAACAGCCGCGCGCGCATGGACCTCACCCTCGAGGTGGCCGACATCAGCGAACTGAGCCGCGTGCTCGATCTCGTCGGCCAGCTGCGCAACGTCTATGACGTGCGCCGCCTGAGCCACTGAGGCCCACGCCGCGGCCCGCGGCGGCTTCTGGCATAATGGGCGCATGCAGTTCGACCCGCCCCTTATTCCCGCCCGGCTCCTGCGCCGCTACAAGCGTTTCCTCGCCGACGTGGAATTCCCGGACGGCACGCACGCCACCGTGCATACGCCCAACACCGGCAGCATGCGCGGCTGCGCCGAGCCCGGCATGCGGATCTGGTTGCGCGATGCCACCGCCGGCCAGGAAGGGAGCGGGCGCAAGTACCGCTACAGCTGGGATGTCTCCGAGACCGCCGGGGGCGTGCTCGTGGGCGTCAATACCCTGCTGGCCAACCGTCTCGTGGAAGAGGCGATTGATGCCGGTGTCATCACTGAGCTTGGCGGCTACCGCCAGCGGCGCCGCGAGGTGCCCTGTGGCGATCCCGATGCCCGCCCGCGCAGCCGCATCGATCTCCTGCTCGAAGACGAAGCCGGTCGCTGTTTCGTCGAGGTCAAGAACGTCACCGCCATGGCGCCGAATGGACGCGCCATCTTTCCCGACGCGGCGACCGCGCGCGGGCGGCGTCATCTCCACGAACTCGCCGCCCAGGCGGCACAGGGGCACCGCGCGGTGATGCTGTTCTGCGTCCCGCGCAGCGATGCCGCCGGTTTCGCGCCGGCCTGGGACATCGATCCCGCCTACGCGGAAACATTGCACGCGGTGGCGCAACAGGGGGTGGAGATTTACGCCTATAAAGGCGAAACTACGCCCCGGGGATCGCAACTCACCGTGCCGTTGCCGGTGGATCTGGCAGCCCCCGCTGCACGGCAGTGACACATACACAAGGACAAGAATGTTTCGACCCCTCACCGTCTTTATCGGCCTGCGTTATACCCGCGCCAGGAAGCACCGTTTCCTGTTCTCCTTTATCTCCGCGGCGGCTATGCTGGGCATCGCACTGGGCGTGACCGCCATCATCACCGTGCTGTCGGTGATGAACGGCTTCCAGAAGGAAGTGCGTGATCGCATGCTGGACATGATCGCCCATGTCACGGTGAGCGAGTTCAACGGCCGCCTCAGCGAGTGGCAGCCACTGGCGGAAAGGATCGCGGCGGTTCCGGAGGTGCGCGCCGTGGCGCCCTATATCCGTGCCGAGGGCATGCTGATGAATCGCGGCGAAGTGCGCGGCGTACTCATCCGCGGCGTGGCGCCGGAGCGCGAGAAGGCCGTCTCGAAGATCGAGGCCCACATGCAGGAAGGCAGCCTGTCGGATCTGCAGGCGGGCGAGTTCAATATCGTGCTGGGGCGCGACCTCGCCGCGCGCCTCGGTCTGCGCGTGGGGGATCGCGTCACGCTGGTGACGCCCGCGGCCAACGTCACGGTGGCGGGTTTTGCGCCGCGCCTGAAACGCTTCCGCGTCAGCGGGATTTTCTTTGCCGGCCACAGTACCTACGACAACGGCCTCGCGCTCATCAATCTCACCGACGCGCAGAAACTCTTTCGCATGAAGGGCGAGGTCTCCGGCCTGCGCCTGCGCCTGAAGGACTACGACCAGGCGGTCAACCTGCGCGTGACGCTGAGCCGCGACCTGCTGGCCGGTTACTGGGTGCAGGACTGGAGCATGGTGCATCGCAACTGGTTCCGCGCCGTGCAGATCGAAAAGCGCATGATGTTCTTTCTGTTGTTCATCATCTTCGTCGTCGTCGCCACCAACATCGTCTCCATGCTGGTCAAGGTGGTCAAGGACAAGGAAAGCGACATCGCCATCCTGCGCACCCTGGGCGCCAGTCCGCGCACCATTCGGCGCATCTTCCTCATGCAGGGCACCTTGCTCGGCCTGTTCGGCACCTTGCTGGGGATCGCCGGGGGCGTCGCGCTCGGCCTCAACGTGGACTCGGTGGTGACCTTCATCGAAGGCCTGTTCGGGATCAAGTTCCTCGACCCGTCGGTGTACTACGTTTCGGAACTGCCCACCGATCTGCAATGGCCCGACGTGTGGGTCACCGCCGGCGCTGCCTTTGCCATCAGCGTGCTGGCGACGCTCTATCCTTCGTGGCGCGCCTCGCGCGTCCAGCCGGTGGAGGCCCTGCGCTATGAGTAGTCCCCAAGCCGTGACCGGCGGCGAGATGGTCATCGCCTGTCATGATCTGAGGAAGTCCTTCGTGCAGGGCGACGAGATCATCGAGGTCCTGCGCGGCGTCGAGCTGCAGGTCCGCGCCGGCGAACAGGTGGCCATCATGGGCGTATCGGGTTCGGGCAAGAGCACGCTGCTGCACCTGCTGGGGGGGCTGGATACCCCCGACGCGGGCGTCGTCCTCGTGGACGGCCAGAACATGGCGGAGCTCGACGCCACCGCGCGCGGCCGCCTGCGCAACCGTTCGCTGGGCTTCGTCTACCAGTTTCATCACCTGTTGCCCGAGTTCACCGCGCTGGAGAACGTCGCCATGCCGCTGCTGCTCGGCAAGGTCGGCATCGCCGAGGCACAGGAGCGCGCACGCGCCATCCTCGAGCGCGTCGGCCTGGGTCACCGCCTGCGCCACAAGCCCGGCGAACTCTCCGGCGGCGAGCGCCAGCGCGCCGCCATCGCCCGCGCGCTGGTGACCCGGCCCCGGTGCGTGCTCGCCGACGAGCCCACCGGTAACCTCGACCGCCACACCGCCGCCGGCGTCCATGCCCTCATGCAGGAAGTGGATCAGGAATTCGGCACCGCCTTCATCGTCGTCACCCACGACATGGAAATCGCCGAGCGCATGGACCGTCGCCTGCGCCTGGTGGAAGGCGTGTTGCAACCGGCCTGAGAGCAGGGGCGGGGGGCGAGGGGTAGGATCCGATCCTCAGCCCTCGCCACTCGCACCTTGTGTCTTTTCTGGTGGGGATCAAAATTTTCGAGCTACAGAAGTAATCAATGGAGAACGCCAGCATCTGATCTCCTCTCCCTGTCCCTCCCCCTGCGGGGGAGGGAACCGTTTTATCAGGCCCGGTATATCTCCTTATCCCCGCAGGGGTAGAGGAGACGGTTGTTTCGGGATTCGTCCATGAATCCTTGCCTCGGTGGATTTTTCACCCCGACCCTGTATCTGTAACACGGTGCCGGCATAACCGTCCCCCCGCCCTCAGGGCGGGGGACAGGGGACGGGGATCAGATCCTGCCCCTCGTCCCTCGACCCTCGAAACTGAAATCCGGAGCAAGGATTTTTACTCCCCCGACGCCGCCTTGCGCTGGCGCTCGGCGCGCTCCAGTTTCTTGCGCCTGACGAAGCGCACGATGTGCACACGCCACAGCAGGCGCACGGTGGCGTAGCCCAGCAGGGCGGAGACGATGGCGACG
>JALTLF010000233.1 GCA_027005735.1 Chromatiales bacterium
GGATCTCTCCGACGAGAGATTGACGTCCGTTAAGCGTGGTGGAATTCGAAACACATGTTTAGCGCTGTCCCTCGGGCCCCGCGCCGCGCAGCTGCTCCGCCAGGGCGGCGAATTCCGCCAACGTCAGGGTCTCGGGGCGCTGGCCGGGATCGATGCCGCAGGCGGCGATGAGATGGGCGTCGAGCAGGGCGCGCAGGCTGTTGCGCAGGGTCTTGCGCCGCTGGGCGAAGGCCCGGGCGACTACCTGCGCCAGCGCCGCCTCGTCGGCCGCCACCGGCGGCGCGGCATGGGGGATCAGGCGCACCACCGCCGAGTCCACCCGCGGTGGCGGGCGGAAGGCCCCCGGCGGCACGGTGAACAGCGCCTCGCTGCGGCAGTAGAAGGCCAGCATCACACCCAGGCGCCCGTAGCCGGCCTCCCCGGGTCGGGCGGTGATGCGATCCACCACCTCCTTTTGCAGCATGAAGTGCATGTCGCGGATGCAGTGGCGTTGTGTCATGAGATGGAACAGCAGGGGCGTGGAGATGTTGTAGGGCAGGTTGCCCACCACCCGCAGGGGGCGCCCGTCGGTGGCCAGTTGGGCACAGAAATCGAAGCGCAGGGCGTCGGCCTGGTGGACCGTCAGCCTGCCGCCGCGGCCGGCGGCGGCCGCCTGCAGGGGTGCGATGAGGTCGCGATCCAGCTCCACGGCGTGGAGTTCCGCCACGCGGTCGAGCAGGGGCAGGGTCAGGGCCCCCTCGCCGGGGCCGATCTCCACCAGGGCGTCGTCCTCCGCCGGGGCGATGGCCTCGACGATGCGCTCCACGTAGCAGGGATCGTGGAGGAAGTGCTGCCCGAAGCGCTTGCGGGGCCGGTGGCGGCGCGAACCGTTCACGCGGGGATCCCGCTCATGGCCGCCGCCTGGCGCAGGGCGCAGTACAGGGAACCGGCTTCGGCGGCGCCTTGCCCGGCCAGTTCCAGCGCGGTGCCGTGGTCCACCGAGGTGCGCACGAAGGGCAGGCCGAGGGTGATGTTGACCGTCTCGCCGAAGCCCAGGTGCTTGAGCACCGGCAGGCCCTGATCGTGGTACATGGCGAGGATGCAGTCGTAGCGGTCCATCTCGGCGGCATTGAAGGCGGTGTCGGCGGGCAGCGGGCCCTCCAGGATCAGGCCCTCGGCGCGCAGGGCCTCCAGCACCGGCGCGATGATCTCGATCTCCTCGCGCCCGAGGTGGCCGTCCTCGCCGGCATGGGGATTGAGCCCCAGCACCCGGATGCGCGGCGCGGCGAGGCCGAACTGCGCGTGCAGGGCGCGGTGCAGGATGCGCAGGGTGGTGGCGAGGCGCGCCGGCTCGATGGCCGCGGCCACCTCGGCCAGGGGCAGGTGGGTGGTGGCCAGCGCCACGCGCAGGCGCGCGTTGGCGAGCATCATTACCACCTGCGCGGTGCCGGTGCGCGCCGCCAGGTATTCCGTGTGGCCGGTGAAGGGGATGCCGGCGGCGTTGATGACCCCCTTGTGGACCGGTCCCGTGACCAGCGCGCGGGTGATCCCCGCCCGGCACAGGGCGATGGCCTGGTCGAGGGTCTCGAGGACGTAGGGGGCGTTCTCGGCGCTGAGTACGCCGGGGCGCGCAGGGGCGCGCAGGGGCACGGCGAGACAGGCGACGGGATGCTCGGCGAGCAGGGCCGGCAGCGCCTCGGCGGTTTTCGCCACCGGCAGGGAAACGGACGCCAGGCCCAGCTCGCGTGCGCGCGCGGCGAGCAACGCGGGATCGGCGACCACCACCAGGGGCGCCGGCAGGCGGGCGGGCTCCCGGAGCAACTGCACGCACAGATCCGGGCCGATCCCGGCCGGCTCGCCGGGGGTGAGGACCAGCGCGGGCGCTGGCGGGGTACCGGCGCCTGTGACGCGGGGGTTCACTGCTCCAGGCGGACCTCGACCCAGGCCTCGTCGCGCAGGCGGCGCAGCCAGTTGGCGATGGCTTCTTCCGTCTTGCGCTTGCGGATCTGCTCGCGGGCCTCGCTGCGCGCCAGCTCGGCGCTGATGTCCTTCTGGCGGCGGCTCATCACCTGCACGATGTGCCAGCCGAAGCGCGTCTTGAAGGGTTCGCTGATCTCGCCCGGCCGCAGGGCATCCATCTGCTGCTGGAACTCGGGCACCAGCGAGCCCGGCGTGGTCCAGCCGAGACTGCCACCCTCCGCGGCGCTGGCCTTGTCGTCGGAGAAGTTGCGCGCCAGCAGGGCGAAGTCCTCCCCGGCGACGATGCGCCGGCGGATCTCCGCCAGCTTCTGGCGCGCCGCCTCGTCGGAGAGCAGGGCGTTGGGGCGGATGAGGATGTGCCGCGCCAGGGTCTGCGGCACGATCTTCGGGCGGCGGTCGTTGCGGATCTCCAGCAGCCGGACGATGTGCCAGCCGGCGGTGGTCTGGACGGGCTCGCTGATCTCGCCCGGCT
>JALTLF010000234.1 GCA_027005735.1 Chromatiales bacterium
CGGTGCCGGTGCCCACGTCGAGGATCTTCGCGTCCGGCGCCGGCTGCAAGGTCATCACCAGGCGATCGGCGCAGAAGGGAAAATAGCGCTGCGAGGGATTGTCATACCCCCCGGCGACGCGGTCGAAAGTCTCGATGAGGGCCTGCCTAGTTTGTTCGTCCATCGTCTCGCTGCCGAACTTCGGGAGAGACGATTCTAACCACTGTGGTGGCCGGAAACATCCTTATTCAACCACGGGGAACACGGGGGGCACGGGGATGAAAATATTCGAAAGGTCTGTGCGGAGTGTCGGTGAGGCCCAGGGCCTGTGGCAAGCAGCTGGAATGGTACAGGCAGGGGCAAAGATGTTCCCCGTGTACCCTGTGCTCCCCGTGGTTAATCTCGTGGGGCGCTGGCAGTGGCAACGACATAATGCCGTTCGATGATGCGCCGGGTGAAGCCGGCGCGCAGGTAGAAGCCGCGGGGCAGGGTGCGCACGGTGGTGCCCTCGCCGGAGACGGTGTCGGTCAGCGCGCGGCTGTCGGCGGCCTTGGGGCGGATCTGCAGGACCTCGCCGTGGCGCGCGCTGATCTCGTCCAGCCGCCCGGCGCAGACCAGGTCCATGAGTTCCTCCCAGTCGCGGCGCAGCAGGGTTTCCTCTTCCGCGTCGGGTCGCCACAGCAGGGGCATGCCGAGGCGCCGCTCGCCCAGCGCCAGGCCCGTCTCGCTCTGCACCGGAAACCACAGCACGCACTGGAGCTTCCGGCGCACCCAGGAAGTGGCCCAGTCGAAGCCCGCCCCCTGCAGGGGCACGGTGCAGACGTAAGTGGATTCGCGCGGGCGGCCCCGGGCGTCCACCGGCAGGGTCTTGAGTTCCACGCCAAGCCGGGGGAAGTCGGGCAGGGCGGCGGAGCCCGCCGAGGCGCCGAGGGCGGTCTCCAGCAACTGGCCGATCCAGCCCTTTTCGCGGCGGGTGTCGGCGGGGGTGGCAAGACCCAGCCCGGCGGCCACTTCGGCCAGCGGCCGGCCCGCCAGGCCGTGGGCGCGGGCCAGCAATTCGTCCATGTCCGCCGGCGGCGCGGGAGGCGGGGCGGGCATCAGGCCCCGCGCTGCCAGTGGCCGGACTTGCCGCCGGCCTTCTCCAGCAGGCGGATGGCGGTCATTTCCATGCCCCGGTCCACCGCCTTGCACATGTCGTAGATGGTCAGCAGGCTCACCTGCACGGCCGTCAGCGCCTCCATCTCCACGCCGGTCTGGCCGCGGGTCTCCACCGTGGCGAGGCAGTGGATGCCGGTGCCCTCGTCCAGCGGCGTCAGTTCGATGTCGATGTGGGTCAGTGCCAGCGGGTGGCACAGGGGGATGAGATCGGCGGTCTTCTTGGCCGCCATGATCCCGGCCACGCGGGCGATGCCGAGGACGTCGCCCTTTTTGTGCCCGCCTCCGACGATGCGCTCCAGGGTGGCGGGCTGCATGTGGATGGCACCCTCGGCGCGCGCGCGGCGGTGGGTCTCGGCCTTGTCGCCCACGTCCACCATGTGGGCCTCGCCGCGGGTGTTGAAATGCGTAAGTTTGGTCATTTGATCCTGCTCTGTTGTACAGTAGTGGCCTGAGCGGCCGCCGGCACATGATACCCCGGTGGCCGAGGCAAGGCAGGCAGTCCCATGACCATCAATATCAAACTCTTCGCCCGATTTCGAGAACAATACCGTCTCGACGAGACCGAGGTGACGCCCGCGGCGGGCGATGCGCCGGTGACCGCCGCCGCCCTGTGGCAGCAGGTGGTGGGAGAGCCCCTGCCCGATTCGGCGCTGGTGGCCATCAACATGGAATACGTCGCCCCCGACGCGCCGGTGGCCGATGGCGACGAGGTGGCCTTCTTTCCCCCCGTGACGGGAGGCTGAAGCATGCACGTGGAAGTCCGCGAAGGACCCCTTTCCCCGTGGCAGGAACTCGCCGACTTCGAGGCCGGCCTGCCGGGCGGCAAGTCCGGGGCGACGGCGAGTTTCGTCGGCAGCATGCGCGACTTCAACGAGGGCGAGAGCGTGGTGGCCATGTTCCTCGAGCACTATCCCGGCATGACCGACAAGTTCCTCCGGCGCATCGCCACCGAGGCGGCGGAGCGCTGGCCGCTGGATGCCCTGTTCCTGGTCCACCGCGTGGGCGAGATCCGTCCCGCCGACGCCATCGTCGTCATCGGCGTGTGGAGCGCCCATCGCCGCGACGCCTTCGAGGCCTGCCGCTACCTCATCGAGGAACTCAAGTCCCGCGCGCCCTTCTGGAAACGCGAGACGCGCCCCGACGGTCCCCACTGGGTGGCGGGCAACACCCCCGGCTGAGCATTCTCCTTCTCTTCGGTTCCCTCAGGATCACCTCCAACTCATTGATTTTTGGTGTTGCGCCTTGCGACAGGCGGCATGACCCACTAAGGTTGTTGGATATTTCTCCCTACCTTACACACAGGGGCCGGCGTGCTCCGGCAAGCAGCGGAAGGAGAACGCGGTCGCAATGGAAGTGGTTCTGGTACTGGGGATCTCCATTCTCCTGCAATTCACCGCGGCCTTCTATGCCCTGTGGTTGATGCGCTCCGTGGGTGGCCGCCTGGCCTGGCTGGCCCTGTCCGCGGCACTGTTCATGATGGGGGTGCGCCGGACCCTCACCCTGCTGGCGGCCCTGGCGAGCCATCCCGCGGATCTGCCGCCCCTCGACGCCGAGCTGGTGGCGCTGCTCATCTCGGCGCTCATGCTGGTGGGGGTGTTTTCCATCCGTCCCCTGTTCGCCGCGGTGCGCAATTCGGAGCAGGCCCTGGCACGGGAGATCCGCCGCAACCAGCTGATCCTCGATTCCTCGCCCGACGGCTTCCTCATCACCGATCTGGACGGCCGGGTGCGCGAGGCCAACCGTGCCGCCTGCCGCATCCTGGGGTACACGGCGCCTGCGCTCCTCGGTCATCGTCTCGACGAGTTCGAGATCCCCGCTGCGGGCGAGAGCCTGCGTCGGCACATCCGCCGCCTCGGCGACATCGGTCAGGCCTGGTTCGAGACCCGCCTGCGCCACAGCAGTGGCGAGCCGGTGGACCTCGACGTTACCGCCAAGTACGTCGCCGTGGGCGAGCAGCGCTTCATATACATCTTTTTCCGCGACGTCACGGCGCGCAACAGCGCCGAGGCCGAACTCTTCCACGCTCGCGAGCAGGCGCTGGTGACCCTGGAGGCCATCGGCGATGGCGTGGTGACCACCGATACCGATGGCAATATCCGCTATCTCAACCCGGTGGCGGAGACTCTCGTGGCGGTGGATGCCGACGAGGCGCTGGGTCAGCCGTTGGCCGCGATCCTGCGCCTGCGCGATGAGGACGAGGAACGTGAGTTCGAGGTCCCGCTGGCGCAGTGCATACGGGAAAACCGGCACTTCCGCCTCGGCGCCCGAACGCTGCTCACCGCCAGGGGACACAGCCCGGGCTTTTCCGTCGAGCTTTCGGTGTCGCCCATTCACAGTGCCGAGGGCGGCGTGGTGGGCACGGTCATCGTGCTGCACGACGTCACCGAGTTGCGCGGACTGGCCAGCCAGCTCATCTATCAGGCCACCCACGATTCCCTCACCGGCCTCATCAACCGGCGCGAATTCGAGGTGCGCCTCGAACAGGCCATCGAGTCGGTGACGAAGAGCAACATCCCCTGCGCCCTGTGTTACCTGGATCTCGACCAGTTCAAGGTGGTCAACGACACCAGTGGGCACGTGGCCGGGGATGAACTACTGCGCCAGTTGTCGCAGGAACTGGAACACAACCTGCGCGACACGGATACCCTTGCGCGCCTCGGCGGCGATGAGTTCGGTGTCCTGCTGGTGGACTGTGATCTTGCCCGTGCCGAGCAGGTGGCGGACAAGTTGCGCGAGGTGGTGCAGGACTTTCGTTTTGTCTGGCAACAGAACATCTTCGAGATCGGCGCCAGTATCGGCCTGGTGCCCATCGGCAGTGGTGCCGTCTCGCTGACGGACCTGCTCAGCGCGGCGGACTCCGCCTGTTACGTGGCCAAGGAAAAGGGGCGCAATCGCGTGCATGTCTTCCAGCACGACGACACCGAATTGGCGCGACGCCATGGCCAGATGCGCTGGATGCAGCGCATCCAGCGCGCGCTGGACGAGGATCGTTTTGAACTGTATGCGCAGGGCATCATGCCGCTGCGCGATGACGATGGACAGGCACCGCACGTGGAGCTGCTGATCCGCATGCAGGACGAGCATGGCGAGATCGTCTCACCGGCCAGTTTCATCTCCGCCGCCGAGCGTTACCACCTCATGCCCAGCATCGATCGCTGGGTGGTGAACCGTGTTTTCGCCATGCTGGCGGAATACGACCTCGCCATGGCGAGGTCGGGCATGTACGCCATCAATCTCTCCGGCCAGTCACTGGGTGACGAACAGTTCCTGGGTGACGTGCTGGAGTTGTTCGACGCCTACCGGGTGGATCCGGCGCATATCTGTTTCGAGATCACCGAGACGGCGGTCATTGCCAATATCGCCCATGCACAGCAGTTCATCGAGGTCTTGCGCGGACGCGGTTGCCGCTTTTCCCTCGATGATTTCGGCAGTGGCCTGAGTTCCTTCTCCTACCTCAAGGTCCTGCCGGTGGACTTTCTCAAGATCGACGGCAGTTTCGTCCAGGCCATGCTGCGTGACGATAACGACCTGACCATGGTCAAGTCCATAAACCAGATCGGACATGTCATGGGCATGCGCACGGTTGCGGAATTCGTCGAGGATGGCCCGACGCTGGAACACCTTCGCATCCTCGGCGTGGACTACGCCCAGGGCTTCGCCATCGACAGGCCGGCCCCTTTTACTGCGCTGTTGTCCGCCTCGACGCGCGCGCTCACTGGTGCGGGGTGACGGAGGGGCGGTTATAGGCAAGTTCCTCGTCCACCGGCACGGCGTGGATGGCAAACTCCATGCGTTCCAGGTCGGCAAGGATGAAAGTGGGATCGGCGCCGACGCCCGCTACCGTACCGGGGTTGAGCAGTACGGTTTCCCCGTTTTTCACATTTGTGACACGTTCGATGAGCGTGCGATGGTCGTGGCCGCAGCAGACGATGTCCCAGTCACCGGTGGTGGCCATGGCACGCGCGTAGTGGGGGTAGTGGACGAGGAAGATGCTGCGCCCCGCCAGCTCGATGCCGGCGTCCTGGCCGTAGTAGTGCAGCAGGCCACGGGAGTCTGCCGCCAGCTGGCTCATGTTGAAGGTGTCGCCCACGTTGTTGCCGTGGATGACATGCATGGGCAGCTCGAACTCGAGGATGGCCCGCAGGGTGGTGGGTGCAACCACATCGCCGCAGTGCAGCACCGCCTCGGCGCCGAGGCGTTTTGCCTCGCGCACGCCGGTCTTGAGCAACAGTCGGTTGTCGTGGCTGTCGGAAAGAATACAGATTTTCATGGCAGGTCCCGCCGCAGGGCGGCGGCACCTCGGCCGCCGCGCCGCCGAGTTCAGGGTGAAGATCAGAAGAAGGGTTTTTCCGGCGCGGCCTCGAAGCGCTTCGTCGCCGTGATGATCTCCTCACGCGCGGACTCGGCGCCTTCCCAGCCATCGATGCGTACCCACTTGCCGTCCTCGAGATCCTTGTAGTGCTCGAAGAAGTGGGCGATCTGCGCCAGCAGCTGGGCGGGCAACTGGTCGACGGACTCCACGCCACCATAGAGCTTGCAGAGCTTTTCGTTGGGCACCGCCAGCACCTTGGCGTCGGGGCCGGCTTCGTCGGTCATCTTCAACACGCCCACCGGCCGGCAGCGGATCACCGAGCCGCTGATGAGCGGTACCGGCGTGACCACCAGCATGTCCACGGGGTCGCCGTCCTCGGAGAGGGTCTTGGGCACGTAACCGTAGTTGCAGGGATAGTGCATGGCGGTGTTCATGAAGCGGTCCACGAACATGGCGCCGGTGGCCTTGTCCACTTCGTACTTCACCGGGTCGCTGTGCGAAGGGATCTCGATGATTGCGTTGACGGCGCCGGGCAGTTCACCGGGCCCTACTCTGTCCAGATTCATGGTTTTCCTGCCTCCAGCATGCGGGCTTGAAAAAGCCGCCTATTCTAGCACAGGCGCATGGCAAGGCCGGATCACCCGGGCAATGGAAAAACCCTGCAAAGGCTCCGGTTGCGCGACTCAGACCGGCGCGCCCGCGGGCAGCGGGTCGAGGACGAACAATATCACCAGGGCAAGGAGACAGAGCTCGAAAAGCCAGGGTTCCCGCGCCTGCGCGGGGTGGTAGCGCAGGGCATCGCCGAGCAGGCGTGGCGTCAGGATCAGCATCACGGTGACCACGGCGGCCAGCGCCCAGCCGGGCCGGCCGGCGAGCTGGAGCACCGGCGGCAGCAGGGCCACTACGCCCAGGGGCAGCAGGCGGTCGAGGGTATGGCGGCGGCCCAGGCGGACCAGCTCGGGCCACTCCCGGCTGTGGCGGTTGATCGGCGTGGCCGGTTGCAGTTCCGACCAGCGCAGCAACAGGTGCACGTCCCGGGCGCGCAGCCAGCGACCGGCGATCACGCCCAGTGCCAGCAGCGCGAGGCCCGCGGGAAGGAGGGCGTCATAGAAGGTGTCGCGCTGGTCTCCGAGTCCGAGGTAGCGCGCGCGTGCCAGCAGGGCGGCGAGGACCAACATGGCGGCGGCGACCACCAGGTGGGTGAAGCGCAGGGCGAGCAGGGACTGGCGTCCGGACGCTTCGCCGCGCAGACGGCTGTTTTCGCCGAGGTAGAACATGATGGGCGTGGCGCTGAGCAGGGCGGGCAGGAACCACAGCAGGCCGGGATCGCCGAACAGGCGGCGGCCATAGACGAGGAACAGGGTCAGCAGCACGAGGCTGAGGACGCTCAGGCGACCCGCGTAGCGCCGCTCGTTACCGGCGACGAGCAGCAACAGCCACAGCAGGAAGATCCCGGCCACCACCGGGGCGAGCACCTCGCGCCAGGGATTCGCCATGTCGGCGGGGAGGTAGAGCGCGCGGGCGGCGAGGAACAGGCTTGCGCCGAGGAGCAGGGTAAAGACCACCTGCGCCTCGTCGCGCGCATTGTTCTGGTCGGCCAGCAGGCGCCGCACCAGCAGGGCGGCCACGGTGAAGGCGATGATGAGCCAGGCGGCGGCCCACATGGCGAAGGCCTCGTCATGGCGGGTGGCGAGCAGCACCAGCGCAAGGCACAGGAGTTCGAACCACACCAGGGGATGGACCTCCTGCCCCCGGCAGTGGGCGGGAAAGTGTCCGCACAGGCGGCGCGCCAGCCAGTGCCTTGCCGGACGGATGCGCATCAGCCAGGCGGCGAGCAGGCCACCCAGACCCAGTCCCCACAGGGGACGGGGATCGATGCTCTGGCCGCTGGGGGTCATCAGGGCCAGCAGGGTCTGGTAGCCGCCCACGGTGAGGACGGCAAGGGCCGCGGTCACGATGCCCGCGGCAAACCGGGGCGAGATGGTGTCCTCATCCGCGGGTTCCCCGCCGGCCGGGTCGCTGTACCGGTAGCTGTGCTGGGGAAACCGCAGGGCGAGAAAGCCGTTGGCAAAGGCGCCGATGGCGAAACCCAGCGCGGTGAGGATATCCACGAACAACAGCGGCACGAAGATGACGGCGCAGATCCGCGCCAGGGTGGTAAGGCGCGCGGCAAGGAAGCAGCGATTGACCGATGCCGTCACCGAACGTTGTACGCTCGTGCCGTCGTGCCGGCCCGCGCCGAGGTACAGGCCCACGGCCAGCAGGACCAGCGACAGTATCAGGGGCAGGCTGGGTGAAAGGGGCATTCTCTGTCCTGATCCGGGTTGCTTGTTATTCGGTATCTGGTGTCCGTCAGGGCGGGATTGTCGCATGACGGTGGCAGCGGCCGGTGCGCGGGATCACAGTTTGCCCGTCTGACGTCCTTGCCATGCTTCACCAGGGTAAAGCACGGCCAATATGATAGCGCGTCAGGCCTTTTGGGTAACCGCTTTTCTGCCAAAACCGCGTTGACTTGCCTCGGGTCAGGGATTAGTTTTATCAGGCACATTTTCCAGACCGGCGGCACGATAACCTACCGGCACATACCGGTGTGGGCCGGCGGTGAAGGCACCAGCAAGGGAAACGGAACACGGAAAGGCACCAAGGCAATCCTGACAAATCCAGGGTCGGACTGTTCAGTCGTCAGCCCAGACCCAAGCAAACGGAGCGAGAACTAAAATGAGAATCGTACTTCTGGGAGCCCCGGGCTCGGGCAAGGGAACACAGGCAAAAAAACTGGTAGAACAGTATGGTATCGCACATATCTCCACCGGCGATCTGCTGCGCGAGGCGGTGGCCAGGCAGACGCCGCTGGGCATGCGCGCCAAGGCGGCGATGGACGCGGGGCAACTGGTCTCCGACGATATCGTGCTGGGCATGATCCGTGAGCGTCTGGGGCAGCCCGACACGGCAAAGGGTTTCATCCTCGACGGCTTTCCGCGCAACATCCCCCAGGCCGAGGCGCTGGACACCATGCTCGACGGCATGGGCAAGTCGCTGCAGGCGGCCATTCTCATCGACGTGGATTTCGATGTCCTCATGCAGCGTCTTACCGGCCGCCGCACCTGTTCTTCCTGCGGCCAGGTCTACAACATCTACACCTCGCCGCCGCGTATCGAGGGACAATGCGACAAGTGTGGCGGCTCGCTGATCCACCGCGCCGATGACAACGAGGCCACCATCGGCAACCGCCTGCGTGTCTACGAGGCCCAGACGGCGCCGCTGGTGGAGTACTATCGCCGCCAGGGCAAGCTGCGCACCGTGGCGGGGGTCGGTGAAATCGACGACATCTATGCCGGGCTGCGCCAGGTGGTGGAGAGCCTGCCCAGCGGTACGGCGCCCGCCGCCGCGCCTGCCCCGGCCCGCGTTGAGACCCGCGCCGAGGCCGGCACTGCGCCGGCGAAAAAACCGGCGAAGAAGAAGGCCGCCAGCAAGAAGAAGGCCGCGGCCGGCAAGAAAAAGACTGCGAAGAAGAAGGTAACGAAGAAGAAGGCTACCAAGAAGAAGGCTACCAAGAAGAAGGTCGCAAAGAAAAAGACCAAAAAGAAGGCAGCGAAGAAGAAGGTCGCAAAGAAAAAGGCCAAAAAGAAGGTCGCAAAGAAGAAGACTGCGAAGAAAAAGGCCAAGAAGAAGGTAACGAAGAAGAAGATCGCGAAGAAAAAGGCCAAGAAGAAGGTAACGAAGAAGAAGGTCGCAAAGAAAAAGGCCAAAAAGAAGGTCGCCAGGAAGAAGACTGCAAAGAAAAAGGCCAAAAAGAAGGTAACGAAGAAGAAGGCCGCAAAGAAAAAGGCCAAAAAGAAGGTCGCCAGGAAGAAGACCGCGAAGAAAAAGGCCAAAAAGAAGGTAGCGAAGAAGAAGGTCGCAAAGAAAAAGGCCAGGAAGAAGGCCGCCAGGAAGAAGACCGCAAGGAAAAAGGCCAAAAAGAAGACGGCACGGCGGCGCTAGCCACGCCGGCTGACCCCTCCCCCGTTCCGGTGGTCATTCCCG
>JALTLF010000235.1 GCA_027005735.1 Chromatiales bacterium
CTCGGCCGGGTGGGGACCAAAAACCTCAACCCCGCTGCAATGGCACAGGCTCTTATGCCGTCATTCCCGCAAAGGCGGGAATCCATCAATCAACAGTCTGGATTCCGGGTCTCGCTCCGCTCGCCCGGAATGACTCCGCAAGATGACAGTGCGACCCTCCCCCAGATCCGTAATGGATCGTCAACCACCTTCAGTTGAATGTTGGCGCAGATTTAATACAACGGTCACCCCGCCCTCAGGGCTGGGGACAGGGGGCGGGGATCAAAAACCCGGGACATCACGCCGGGGCGGCGCGCCTGCATGGGGATCGTCAGACACCGTCGCGGGAATCACCGCACGGATCTTGAAACAGGGAGCCCCACGCCCGGCATCGGGCGTGGGGCAGGGGCCTAGAAGCTGTAGCTGGCGCCGAGGCTGAGGGCGGTGAGTTCCCCGCCGTCGGTGTCGGCGTAGAACATGTATTCCAGGTTGGCCGCCCACTTCTGGTTGACCTGGTAGTCGAGGCCGAAGCCATAGCTGATGTCCGTGCCGGAGTCATCCGCCGAACCCAGGCCGGTGATGTTCACCGACAGGTCGGAGCGCGTGATGCCGAGCATACCGTAGACCGTCACATTGTTACCCGCCGGCAGGCGCCCCACCACGTAGGCACCAAGAATGTAGTTGGTATCCACGGTGACCAGACCGACGGTGTCGTCGGCCAGGCCGAGGCCAAAACGCGCCTCGAAGTCCACGTTGGGGCGCCAGTTCATGCCGTAGCGCGCCACGGCCACGGTCATGTCGGCGCTCCCGGAGCTGCCGTTGAGATCATAGTTCATCATCGCCCACTGGCCGCCGGCATACTCTCCCGCCGCCAGGGCCGCGGGACTGAATACCAGTGCCAGTACCGCGATCACCAATTTCCGTTTGAATGTTTGCATTGTCAGGTTCCTCTTCCTGTCGTGAGTATCACTATAAACACGCAAAACACTCTACCTGGGTTGCAAGGGAAAACCGGAAGAAGATCACAGTCCGCGAAAATTCCGCCCTGCGGGTGGATCGATTGCGCGGCGGCCTCACCAGGGCGTGCCATCCTTGTGTGTGAGACACCAGCTTCCGTCGGCTTCCTGCACCGCATGGAGGTCGTCCTTGGGGTAGGCCACCTCGTCGCCCGGCGTGCGATCGCCGATCTCCAGGATCAGTACCGGCGTCTCGCTGCGATTGACCACCTGCGAGGCCACGCCGCTTCCCGCCGGCAGACCGAAACAGTCGCCGGGCTGCAACAGGTAGTCGGTATCATCCAGCACCAGGGTGGGCGTGCCTTCCAGCACGTAGATGAACTCGTCCTGTCTGGCGTGATGGTGCAACAGAGCCGACACCGAGCCCGGGGCCAGGCGGGTGAGGTTGACGCCGAAGTTGGCGAGCCCGAAATAATCCCCCAGCTTGCGCTTGATGCGCCCCGCCACCTGTGAGGCAAAGGGTGGGGGATAGACGGTACGGCCTTCCTCGGCGGGTATGCTTGCGGCATTGACCGGTTCGCGTGGCATGCGGCACTCCTTCACCTTGTGACAGAATCCCAACCATAGGCGAGCCCGGCGTTTTTTGCCAGGATTTCGCCGCGTGGCTGTAACCCGATGCACGGTTCCCTCGTCTCACGGACAGTCGTGCCACGGCCCCGGCCGGCGGGGATTGGCCACGCGCACGGGAGGCGTTAGGCTATGCAATGCCAAGCGGGAGCCGTAAAGGGATGTTTGTATGAAGGAAGCCCACGCAACACTTGAGGCCCTCTACCTGGCCCACAAGGATCATGTCCACAACTACGTCTATCGTCTGTGCGGCGATGCGGACGTCGCCCAGGACGTCGTGCAGCAGACCTTCCTCAAGCTGCTCAACGATCCCAACCTCGCTTCCCTGAGCCACCCCAGGGCCTATCTCTTCACCGTGGCGCGCAACACCCTCTATGACGGCTGGAGAAAGAAGCGCGAAGCACACCTCAATGAATACGAAGAAGAACAGCATGCGGACATGAGCTCGACAGGCGCCGATGAACCCGGTGAACAGGTGGCCGAGGCACAACTGCGTGACAGGATCGATCGCTACCTGATGTCCATGCCGGAAAAATCCCGCGAGCTGATGATCCTGCGCTACGTGGAGGATCTGTCCATCAGGGAGATCGCCCACATCACCAGCCGCACGGTGTCCGACGTCAAGGTGGGCCTGTATCGCGCCCGCCACCGCTTCGACGAGGGCTTCACCCGCCACATGTATGCGCGGGTGGCGGCCTCGCGGGCGCAATGCGAGGAACTCGCACGGCTCATCGAGCCCTGGGGTGGCAAGGACATCCCCGTGGCGCAGTTACAGGTCATTGAGGCCCACATCGACGCGTGCCGGATCTGCC
>JALTLF010000236.1 GCA_027005735.1 Chromatiales bacterium
CACCAGCGCCTCGCGCACCGACACGCGCCCGGCGGTGATGGGGCGGTCGTGGGTGCGGCTCACATGGCGATCGATGTGGCGGTCGGCGATATCGTTGATGACGCAACCGGCCGAGCGCATGAGCACCACGCCGGCGACGAACACCGCCAGCACCAGCGGGTCGGGCCTGCCCTCGCCCGCCACCCACAGCGCCCACAGGGTCGGCCATAGCAACAAAAAGATGCCGATAGGCCGGTGCAGGCGCATGAGCAGGGCATACTCGTAGAGACGTTGTTTCATTTCTGCTTCCGTGTTCTCCGGCGCATCATCAGTTTTCTTCCGACAAGTCCCGCGGACAAGCGGATCCTGACAGTCCAGGTCTTATCCCAGGCTTCGAGTAAAGCCCGGAACGTTCTGTCGGACTGCTTCTGGCAAGACCGTTGGCCGCATGGATGCGGCCATCGAGCCGGCAGGGACGCCGTTTTTTGCGTGTCTTGCCGGGAGCAGACCGGCAGAACCGTATGTCGATCTTTTCCCCGCTTGTTTTGCCCATGCGACCACTGGCCGGAAAGACACGTCCTGTTAATCGACAAACAATGACTGCAGGAACATTTCCGCCACCAGTAGCGGCTTGCCGCCGACGTAGAATACCGAGCGCCGCCCCCACACGCACATATCGCCGGTATCGAGTTCCGCCAGCGCCGGGTAAATCCGCGCGGCGCCGCGCAGGCAGGCCACTTCCAGTTCGTCGCGGCGCATGCCGGGTTCGGCGAACAGTGCCGCGCCCAGCGGCCGGCTGCCCAGCGCGGCGAGGTATTTCTGCCGGCCGGTGAGGGTGCGGCGCGGGATCACCGAGCGCGCGAAGACCAGCGGCGTATCGTCGCAATAGAGCAGCACCTCTCGCACCAGCGCCATGTGACCCACGCGCATGCCGAGGCGCTGCGCCTCGTCGCGGCGCGGACGCTGCCAGCCCTGGGAGAGCACGCGCACGCGAAAGCGCCCGTCGCAGTGAGCGATGAGGCGGCTGGTGAGTGAGCCGGCATCGAACAGCCAGCGCGCGATGTCGTCCGGCACTACGTGGCCGACGAGACGGCGCCGTGGACGCCAGCGTGGCGCATTGGTGCGGTTGGTGTTCATGCTGCGTATCTTCGACTCATCAGGCTGCGGCGCGCGCCGGGCGCACCGATACTACCACGGCGCCCGCCCCGGCGGGGACCTCAGGCATGGCGCACGCGCTCGGCCTCCACCAGCCAGCGGCGCACGAGGGGTTCGATGGATTCCGGGTGGTCGCGCAGCATGAGGGCGGCGGCCTTCTGTACCCGCGGCAGGTATTCCATGTCGCGCTCGAGATCGGCCACCTTCATGCGCACCATGCCCGACTGGCGCGTGCCCAGCAGTTCCCCCGCGCCGCGCAGTTGCAGGTCCTTCTCGGCGATGACAAAACCGTCGTTGGTCTCGCGCAGGGCGGCGAGGCGCTCGCGCGCGCGCTGGCTGAGGCCGCCGTGGTAGAGCAGCACGCACGTACTGGCGGTACTGCCGCGCCCCACGCGCCCGCGCAACTGATGCAGCTGCGCCAGGCCGAGGCGCTCGGGATTCTCGATGACCATGAGGCTGGCATTGGGCACGTCCACGCCCACCTCGATGACGGTGGTGGCCACCAGCAACTGGATCTCGCCGGCCTTGAAGGCGGCCATGACTTTTTCCTTCTCCGCGGGCTTCATGCGCCCGTGAACCAGGCCGATGCGCAGGTCGGCCAGTGCCTCGCGCAGCTGCGCGGCGGTATCCTCGGCGGCCTGCGCCTGCAGGCTCTCGGATTCCTCGATCAGCGTGCACACCCAGTAGGCCTGGCGGCCTTCGCGGCAGGCGCGGTGCAGGCGCGCCACCACCTCCTCGCGGCGGCTGTCGGGAATGGCGACGGTCTCCACCGGCGTGCGCCCCGGCGGCAGCTCATCGATGACCGAGTAGTCGAGATCGGCATAGGCCGTGCGCGCCAGGGTACGCGGGATGGGCGTGGCGGTCATGATCAACTGGTGCGGCCAGGTCTCGCCGTCGCTGCCCTTCTCACGCAGGGCGAGGCGCTGGTGCACGCCGAAGCGGTGCTGCTCGTCGATGATCACCAGGCCGAGGCGCGCGAAGGCGACGTCTTCCTGGAACAGGGCATGGGTGCCCACGGCCAGGCGAATGTCCCCCGCCGCCAGTTGCGCCAGCGTCTCGCGGCGGCGCGCGGCGCCCTGCCGGCCGGAGAGGAAGGCGCAGGGGATCCCCAGCGGCGTGAACCACTGGTCGAAGTTGCGGAAGTGCTGCTCGGCGAGCAGTTCCGTGGGCGCCATGATGGCGGCCTGGTGATCCGAGGCGATGGCGGCGAGCGCCGCGATGGCCGCCACCACCGTCTTGCCCGAACCCACGTCGCCCTGCACCAGGCGGTGCATGGCGGTATCGCGCGCCATGTCGGCGAGGATCTCCTTGCTGACCTTCTGCTGCGCGCCGGTGAGGGCGAAGCCCAGGCCATCGAGAAAGCGCCCCTGCAGCCCGGCGTCGGCGGCAAGTGGCGGCGCGCGATGGCTGTCGGCCTCCAGGCGCAGGCGTTGCAGGCCGAGCTGGTGGGCGAGCAGTTCCTCGAGGATCAGCGCGCGCAGGGCGGGATGGCGCCCCTCCTCCAGGTCGCGCAGGGAAACGTCCGGCGGCGGGCGGTGCAGATAGAGCACCGCGTCGCGGATATCGTCGATGGCCAGTTCGGCGCGGATGGCCTCGGGCAGAA
The DNA here is from genome assembly GCA_027005735.1 of Chromatiales bacterium. Taxonomy (GTDB): domain Bacteria; phylum Pseudomonadota; class Gammaproteobacteria; order CAMYNG01; family CAMYNG01; genus HyVt-448. Next base: position 2,738 of record JALTLF010000236.1, read on the forward strand.
GTTGCGCCAGTTGCAGGCGGCCGGCCTGCAGAAGCTCGATGGCCTGGTTGATGTACTGGCGCAGGCTGAGCTGGTGCAGACCCTCGGTGACAGGGTAGATGGCGGTGAGGCTCTCGGCCACCTCCGGCGTCGCTTCGGGATCCACGCGCTGGTACTCCGGGTGTACCAGTTCAAGGCCGTGCTTGCCCTTGCGCACCTCGCCGTAACAGCGCAGGGTCACGCCGCGCGCCAGCTGTTCCTTCTGCGCGTTGCTGAAATGGAAGAAACGCAGCGTCAGGCTGCCGGTACCGTCGCTGATGCGGGAGAGCAGCATGCGCCGGCGGCCGAACTTTATATCGGTGAGCTGGATCTCGCCCTGCACCACGGCCGCCTCGCCGGGCCGCAGCGCGCCCATGGGCACGATGCGCGTGCGATCCTCGTAGCGCAGCGGCAGGTGAAAGAGCAGATCCTCGACGTAATGGATACCGAGGCGCGCGAGCTTCTCCGCCACGCGCGGCCCCACGCCCTTGAGGAATTGCACCGGCCGGCCGGTGAGCTGCTCGCGCGCCTGCAAGTGGCTCTACCCGAGCTCCATGATGGCGTCCATCTCCACGCCCGCGCCCTTCGGCAGGGAAGCCACGCCGATGGCGGCGCGTGCCGGGAAGGGCTCGCTGAAATACTCCGCCATGATCTCGTTGACCAGCGGGAAGTGCGCGAGATCGGTGAGAAAGATGTTCAGCTTGGCGATGTCGCCGAGATCGCCGCCGGCGGCCTGCGCCACGGCGCGCAGGTTGTCGAACACGCGGCGGATCTGCGCTGCCATGTCGCCCGCCACCAGCTCCATGGTCTCGGGCACCAGCGGGATCTGGCCCGACAGGTACACCGTGCTGCCGGTCTTCACCGCCTGGGAATAGGTACCGATGGCCTGCGGGGCCCGGTCGGTGTGGATGATTTCTCTGCTCATGCGTCGCCGTCCTGAATTCGGTTGAGGAATGGAAGAAAGTGCGCCAATTCTAAGCGCCGCGGATGGCGCTGAAAAGCGGACCTGGCTTACTTGATACGCTGGATGCGCTGGATGATGTCATAGCCGCGCAGGCGGCGGATGATGCGCGCCAGGTGCTTGCGGTTCTTTACCGTGAGGGTGAGATTCAGCGAAGTGAACATACCGTCGCGTTCTTCCATGTTGACGTTTTCGATATTGGAGTCCATTTCCGCCACCGCCGCGGCGATGGTCGCCAGCGCACCACGCTGGTTGGCGGTGAGCAGGCGGATCTCCACGGGGAAATCCTGTTCGGCCTTCGGCTCCCATTCCACATCGACCCATTTTTCCGGGCGACCACGGTAGTCGGCGACGTTCTTGCAGTCGCGGTGGTGGATGACGATGCCGCGTCCGGCGCTGATGAAACCGATGATGGGGTCACCGGGGATGGGATGGCAACAACGCGCCAGTTGCACCACCGCGCCCTCGGTACCGCGAATGGCCAGCGGTCGCGCCTCGTGCTCGGCCTCGTCCGCATGGATCCGCTCGCTGCCTTCGAGCAGGGCGCGCGCCACGACGATGGCCACCTGGTTGCCGAGACCGATCTCGCCGAGCAGTTCGTCGAGATCGCGGTAGGTGCAGGATTCGACCACGCGCTCGATGTCGGTGTCGGGGATCTCCTCGAGCCTGACTTCCCAGGCGCCCAGTGCCTTGTTCAACAGGCGCCTGCCGAGGGCGATGGATTCCTCGTGGCGCAGGTTCTTGAGGAAATGGCGGATATTGGTGCGCGCCTTGCCGGTGACGACGAAGTCCAGCCAGGCGGGGTTGGGCTGCGCGCCGGGCGAGGTGATGATCTCCACGGTCTGGCCGTTGTAGAGCGGCGTGCGCAGGGGCATGAGCTGGCGATCGATCTTGGCGGCAACGCACTGGTTGCCGATGTCGGTATGCACGGCATAGGCGAGGTCCACCGCCGTGGAACCGCGCGGCAGTTCGAAGATGTCACCACCGGGGGTAAAGACGTAGACCTCCTCGGGAAAGAGATCCACCTTGACGTTCTCCAGGAACTCGATGGAGTTGCCGGCGTGCTTCTGGATTTCGAGCAGGCCCCTGAGCCATTCGCGCGCGCGCACCTGGGCGCTGTTGCCGCGCTCGTCGCCGCTCTTGTAGAGCCAGTGCGCGGCGATGCCGGCTTCCGCCACCTTGTGCATGTCCTGTGTGCGGATCTGTACTTCCACATAGACGTTGTAGGGGCTGAAGAGGATGGTATGCAGGGACTGGTAGCCGTTGGACTTGGGGATGGCGATGTAGTCCTTGAACTTGCCCGGCACCGGTTTGTAGAGGTTGTGCACCGCGCCCAGTACGCGGTAACACTGGTCCACCGTATCGACGATGATGCGCACGGCGAAGACGTCCATGACTTCGTTGAAGGACAGGCCCTTGTCGCGCATCTTCTGGTAGATGCTGTAGAGATGCTTTTCGCGGCCGATGACCTCGGCCGGCAGTTCTTCCTGGCGCAGGCGCTCGGCCATGGCCTCTTCGATTTTCGACACGATCTCCTTGCGGTTGCCACGCGCCTTTTTGACCGCCTGCCTGAGGATGCGGTGGCGCATGGGATAGAGCGCCTGGAAACCGAGGTCCTCCAGTTCCAGGCGGATGCTGTTCATGCCGAGGCGCTGGGCGATGGGCGCGTAGATATCCAGCGTCTCGCGCGCGATGCGCCGCCGCTTGTCGGGGCGCAGTCCCTTGAGGGTGCGCATGTTGTGCGTGCGGTCGGCGAGCTTGACGAGGATGACGCGGATGTCCTGCGTCATGGCGAGGATCATCTTGCGGAAGTTCTCCGCCTGTTCCTCGGCGCGGGACTCGAAGTGGATGTGGGAGAGCTTGCTGACGCCATCGACCAGCGCGGCCACTTCTTCGCCGAAGGTCTCGGCAAGTTGTTCCTTCGCGGTAGGGGTGTCTTCGATGACGTCGTGGAGGATGGCCGCCATGAGACTCTTGTAGTCCATGTGCATCTCGGCCAGGATGCGCGCCGCGGCGATGGGGTGGTAGATGTAGGGCTCGCCCGTGGCGCGGTGCTGGCCCTCGTGGGCCTCGGCGCCGAAGAGATAGGCGCGATAGACTTCGGCTACCTGCTCGGGCTCGAGATAGGTCTCGAGCATGGCGCACAGATCGCTGATGAGGAAGACGTGCCCCTCGTCCTCACCACCGGGCTGCGTCTGTGGCCGGCTCATGGGGCCGCGGGATTACTCCGCCTCCGGCGTCGCGCTCCCGCTGTCGGCGTTGTTTCCGGCTTCCTCGCCTGCGCTGCCCGCGGCGGCCTCGGTGCCGGCATCCTCTTCGGGGACGGTGGTGGCGGCGGCGAACATGCCGCGGATCTCGGCGTCGAGGGCGTCCTCGGCGATCTCCACCGCGCTGGCGGCTTCCTCGGCGGCTTCGGCCTCTTCCTGCTGGCGCAGGGTTTCGGGGGTCACGAGGCCCTCGGCGATCTCGCGCAGGGCGATGACGGTGGGCTTGTCGTTTTCCTCGGGCACCAGCGGCTCCTTGCCGTTGGCGAGCTGGCGTGCGCGCTGGGAGGCGATCAGCACCAGTTCAAATCGGTTTTCCACATTATCGAGACAGTCTTCGACGGTAACGCGCGCCATGCTATTTCTCCGCTATCAGCTTTGCCGAACCCGCGCCAGGGGCTGGCGGGGGATCCACCGGCGACGCCGGGACCGGCCATTCTACCGGCCGCCTGTCCATTATTCCAGCGTTTCCCGGGGCAGGCCCGGCGGCCCTCAGCCCTGCTCGCCCAGCAGCCCGGCCAGGGCGGGGGGCAGGCTCCGGCGCTGACGGTCCAGGCGCTGGCGCCGGGCCAGCACCACGCAGCGCAGCTCGCCCAGCGCGGTGTCGAAATCGTCGTTGACGACGAGGTAGTCGAATTCTCCGTAATGGGACATCTCGGCCACCGCGTCACGCATGCGCCGCGCAATGACGGCCTCGTCGTCCTGGCCGCGGCCACGCAGGCGCGCCTCGAGGGCCTCGCGCGAGGGTGGCAGGATGAAGATGCTCACCGTGTCGTCCATCTGCGCGCGCACCTGGGCGGCGCCCTGCCAGTCGATCTCGAGGATGACGTCCTCGCCGGCGGCCAGCCGCTCCTCGATGGCGCGGCGCGAGGTGCCGTAGAAGTTGTCGAACACCCGTGCGTGTTCGAGAAACACGCCCTCGGCGACCATTTTCTCGAACTCCGTCACGCTGACGAAATGGTAGTCCACGCCGTCGGTCTCACCGGGGCGCGGCGCGCGCGTGGTGTGCGAGACCGACACGCCGATGCCGGGCGTGCACTCGAGCAGGGCGCGCACGAGGCTGGTCTTGCCGGCGCCGGAAGGAGCGGAGATGATGAACAGGGTGCCGCTGGCGGTCATGGGGGTTCCTTGAAAGATCTGCTGCGTGGGTCTTATTCGATGTTCTGGATCTGCTCGCGCATCTGCTCGATGAATACCTTGAGGTCCACCGAGGCGCGCGAGGTGCGGGTGTCGGCGGACTTGGAACCGAGGGTGTTGGCTTCGCGGTTTAGCTCCTGCATGAGGAAGTCCAGCCGCCGGCCCACGGTGCCGCCCTTTTTCAGCACCGCGCGGATCTCGCCGACATGGGCCTCAAGGCGATCCAGTTCCTCGGCCACGTCCATCTTCTGCGCGGCGATGACCATTTCCTGCTCCAGGCGCTGGGGATCCAGTTCCAGCTTCGCCTCTTCGAAGCGGGCACGCAGGCGCTCGCGGCTGGCCTCGAGGATCTCGGGCAGGATCTCGCGTACCCCGGCGACCACCTCGAGCACCGCGCTGCAACGCTGCTCGATGAGTTCGGCAAGTTTCGCCCCCTCGCGCTCGCGCATGGCCACCAGCTCGGCGAGGGCCTCGTCGAGCAGGCCCAGCGCCGCCTGGCGAAGTTCGTCCGGCTCCACGGCGACGCTCTGGATCACCCCCGGCCAGCGCAGTACGTCGAGCGAGTTCACCGGCGCGGGATTGTAGAGCAGCAGGTCGATCTCGCGGCTGGCGTGGGAGATGCGCTCGGCCAGCTGGCGGTCGATCTGCAGGCTGTCGCCGCTGCCCTGGGCGGGGGCGAAGCGCATGTTGAGGTCCACCTTGCCGCGGCTGAGGACAGCCGCCACCCGCTGGCGGAAGTCGCCCTCGGCGGCGCGGAGTTCCTCGGGCAGGCGCGGCGAGACGTCCAGGTAGCGGTGGTTGACCGAGCGCAACTCGACGCTCAGTTCCCCCCACGGGTAAGAGGCCTCGCGGCGGCTGAAGGCGGTCATGCTTCTGATCATGGTGGTATTTTCCCCGCTCTCGCCCTAAAGGGATATGGCCGGCGCGCCGAATCTAACATAATGACGGGCAAGGTGCTTTGCGGCACAATGCCGGCAGTGCATCACGGTTCCGCGGCGCGCCCCAATGATACCCTGTCTCGCGGCACCCGTGTGGTGGAAAGACATATGGCGACTCCTGATCATCATCTCCCCCCGGGGACCCTCGTTGACCGCTATGCCATCGAAAAGGCCATCGGCGGCGGCGGTTTCAGCGTGGTGTATCGCGCCGAGGACACCCGCACCGGCGAGAAGGTGGTGATCAAGGAGTACATGCCCGCCAAGCTGGCCACCCGCTCGCGGAACCACTTCGTCGCCGCCGACAGCGAGAGCGACGTGGAGCGTTTCGCCCAGGGCAAGCGCCTGTTCTTCCAGGAGGCCAGCACCCTGGCCACCCTCAAGCATCCCAACATCGTCGATGTGATCAACTTCTTCCGCGCCAACGGCACGGTGTACATGGTGATGCGCTACGAGGAAGGCGTGAACCTGCACGCTTATATAAAGAAGCATCGCAAGCACCTCAGCGAGAACTTCATCCGCACCGTCTTCGTCCCCCTGCTCGAGGGCCTGCAGGTGATCCACTCCCAGGGCCTGCTGCACCTGGACATCAAGCCCGGCAACATCCACCTGTGCAACGGCGGCCGCCCGCTGCTGCTGGATTTCGGCGCAGTGCACGAGATGATGGCCACGCGCCAGTTCCAGACCTCGCAGGTGGTGACGCCCGGCTACTCCCCCATCGAGCAACTGGATCCGGGCGGCTACGTCGGCCCCTGGACCGACATCTACGCCGTGGGCGCCACCATGCGCACCTGCCTCGACGGCAAGACCCCGCCCTCGGCCATCGACCGGCGCGAGAAGGAGGTCATGCGCCCGGCGACCAGCGCCTTCCGCAAGCGCTACAGCCAGGAATTGCTGCAGGCCATCGACCGGGCCATGGAGGTGGACCCCATGCTGCGGCCCCAGCGCGTGGAGGTGCTGCTGGAGGACCTCAACAAGGAACCGGCGACGGAGCCGGAGGCCAGGACCGGCAGCTGGTTCGGGAGGTTCCAGGGATGAAACCGGCGGTGCAGATCGACTACACCATCGCGCGCGCCAGCCGCCTCGGCAACCGCGACATCAACCAGGATCGTCTCAGCGTGCTGGAGCGCGACGGCTACGTGCTGCTGGTGCTGGGCGACGGCCTCGGCGGCAAGGCCCACGGCGAGATCGCCGCCGAGGAACTGGTGAAGATCGCCGGCGAGCGCTTCGAGCACGCCGCCCTGCCCATGCACAACCCCGCGCAGTTCCTGCACGTCACCCTCAAGCTCGCCCA
>JALTLF010000237.1:0-10451 GCA_027005735.1 Chromatiales bacterium
GTAAACTGTAGTGGAATTCGGAACACGTATTTAGTCCCCTGCCGGTGCCGCCGCGCGGTCCGGCCCGCGGCCTGTTGCCTCAGTCCGTGCCCGCTGCCGCATCGAAGCGCCGCCGCGCCTCGCGCGTGACGGGCAGATCCGCATAATTGGTCTCCAGCGCCTGCAAGGCCTCCAGCGCCTTCTGCTGCTGTCCCAGCTCCAGCCAGGCCCGTACCATGATGACGAGGGCATCCGGTAACTGGGGGCTGCGGGCGTAGTAGCGCGTAACGTACTCGGCGCGGTCGAGGGCCTGTTCGAAATGTCCTTCCTTGAGAAAATAGTTGGCCGCGTGGATCTCGTAGCGCGCCATGGCATCCCGCAATTCACCGATCTTCTTTACCGCGTCATCGAAGTAGCGGCTGCGCGGGAACTTCTGCGCCAGTTGCGAGAGATACTGAAAGCTGCGCCGCGAGGAGTTGAGGGCACCGGTAACCGGCGCGCGGCCCATGTAGTCCGTCAGTTCCGCGCTGCTGATCTCCAGGGCCGCCAGCGCGCGCAGGTAATAGGCATAGGCAAGATTCTGGCTGTCGGGATAGCGCTGGATGAATTGCTCCAGTCTTTCGATGGCCTCCTCGGCCTGGCCCGACTTGTAGAAGGCAAAGGCGAGTTGCAGACGCGCCGGTTCCACCACGCGGCTGTAGGGGTAACGCGTCGTCAGTCTGGAGAGGAGATCGATGGCGGCGTCATAGTCGCCATGCCGGATGGCAGCGCGCCCTTCCTTGTAGAGTTCGTTGGCGGCCACGTCGCTGGCGCCATCATCGGGAGACGTGACACAGGCGGCGAGTGGGCCCGCCAGTGCGAGGACGAGGAGCAGGATCCCTGTGAGTCGGCGGGCGCCGTTCATCTCCATCTCACCACCGGCAGGGTATTCCCTTCATCGGTGCATCAACTGCCGGACGCCCGCTTGCGCGCGCGTACCAGCTCGTGCTCGGGGTAATTGTGCGCCAGCACGGCAAGGGCATCGTCGGCCAGCCTGTCCAGCTTGAGCGCTTCGTAGGCGCGCACGAGGATCGCCAGCGCCTCGGGTACCGACGGTGTCTGCTGGTAGTTTTCCAGCACGTATTGCGCGCGGTTGGCGGCGGCCAGCCAGGCCTCCTTGCGGATGTAGTAGCTGGCCACGTGGATCTCGTAGCGGGCCATGTGGTTGCGCAGGTAGATGACGCGCTTGCGTGAATCCGGCACGTAGCGGCTGGCGGGGAACTTGCGGATCAGTTCGTTGAAGAACCCCAGTGCACGCCGCGCCGCCTGGGCATCACGCTCGGTGGGGTCCTGCCGGAAGAGACGGAAGATGAATCCCTGTTCCATGGCATAGGCCGCCACGCCGCGCAGGTAGTAGGCATAGTCCACGTACTGGTGGCGCGGGTAGAGCTTGATGAAACGTTCCGCCGTGAGGATCGCCGACTCGGGACTGTAGTCCCGGTACTGGCTGTAGGCCAGGCCCAGCATGGCATGCTCGGCATAGACGCCGTAGGGATAGCGCGCGATGAGCTTGGAGTACAGGTTGATGGCCGTCTCGTACTGGCCGTTGAGCATCTCGGAGGTGGCGTCCTTGTAGATCTCCGCCGCGTTGCGGCCCTCGGTGGGGTCCCCTTCCGGGGTCGTGCTGCAGGCGGCGAGCACCAGCAGGGCGAGCAGGGAGACGAGGAGGGCGCGGCGCGGGATGCCTGTCGGTGCGGATCGTGTCATGGCATGCAGTATACTCTGGCGCAGCCGGCTGTTAAACGCTTTCACGGGGGATTTGTGCCGACCGACGCCGTTCGACTGACCGCCACCGTGCCCCCGGAGCTGGGTGGCAGGCGCCTCGACCAGGCCCTCGCGCAACTGTTCGGGGAGTACTCGCGCGCGCGCCTGCAACAGTGGATCCGCGAGGGACGCGTGTGGGTCGACGGCGAGCACCGCCGCGCGCGCGACAAGGTGCTGGCCGGCGATGTCGTCACGCTGGAGCCGGTGGCCGAGCCCTGCCTGCGCTGGGAACCGCAGGCCATCCCGCTGGATATCGTCTACGAGGACGAGAGCATCATCGTCATCAACAAGGCCGCCGGGCAGGTGGTGCACCCCGCGGCGGGCAATCCCCGTGACACCCTGGTCAATGCCCTGCTGCACCACGCGCCGGAGCTGGAGCGCGTGCCGCGCGCCGGCGTGGTCCACCGTCTCGACAAGGACACCACCGGCCTGCTGGTGGTGGCGCGTACCCTGAGCGCCCAGCATCACCTCGTGGCGCAGCTGCAGGCGCGCGCCTTCGAGCGTGAGTACCGCGCCGTGGTGAGCGGCGTGCCCACCGGCGGCGGCACCCTCGATGCCCCCATCGGCCGCCACCCGGTGCACCGCACGCGCATGGCCGTGGTGCGAAACGGCAAGCCGGCCATCACCCACTACCGCGTGCTGGAACGCTACCGTGCCCACAGCCTGTTGTCGGTGCGGCTGGAGACCGGGCGCACCCACCAGATCCGCGTCCACATGGCCCATGTCCGTCACCCGCTGGTGGGCGATCCCGTCTATGGCGGTCGTCCCCGCCCGCCGGCCGGCGCCAGCGAAGCCGCGCGCGCCGCGTTGCAGTCCTTTCCCCGCCAGGCCCTGCACGCCCGGCGCCTGGGCCTGCGTCACCCCGTCAGCGGCGAGCTGCGGGCGTGGGAGGCGCCCCTGCCCGCGGACATGGCGGCCCTCGTCACGGTGCTGCGCGAGGACGCCGGCCTGGTCCCCGGCGAGGCGGAGCATGGCTGAGGCCGGGCTGGAACTCGTCACGCCTGACTGGCCCGCCCCGGCCGGCGTGCGCGCGGCCAGCACCACCCGCCAGGGCGGTGTCAGCCGCGCACCCTGGGACAGCCTCAATCTGGCCCTGCACGTGGGAGACGATCCCGGCGCGGTGGCGCAGAATCGCGCCCGCCTGGCCGCGGCGCTGGATCTGCCCGCCGCCCCGCGCTGGCTGGAGCAGGTCCATGGCACCACCGTGTGCGGGGAGGGCGCCCCCGACGGGCCGGCGGACGCGGCGGTGAGCCGCCGCGCCGGGGAGATCTGCGCAGTGCTCACGGCGGACTGCCTGCCGGTGCTGTTCTGCCACCGCGGCGGGCGCTGCGTGGCCGCCGCCCATGCCGGCTGGCGGGGACTGGCCGCCGGGGTGCTGGAGAACACCGTGGCCGCCATGGCCTGCCCGCCGGGGGAGATCCTCGCCTGGCTGGGGCCGGCCATCGGCCCGGCGGCCTTCGTGGTGGGCGGGGAAGTGCGCGAGGCCTTCCTCGCCGCGCCCGGGGCGGATGGCGGCGCGGTGGCGGCGGCGTTTCGACCCGCCGAGCCCGACGACGGCGGCGCACGCTGGTTCGCCGATCTCTACGCCCTGGCACGGGAGCGCCTGGCCCGCGCCGGTGTGGGCGCGGTTCATGGCGGCGGCGCCTGCACCTGGCACGACCGGACGCGCTTTTTCTCCTACCGGCGTGACGGCCGGACCGGGCGCATGGCGAGCCTCATCTGGCTGTCGTTCTGACTGGCGCGGCGCGGCGGATGGGGTATGATGCGCCCCTGCCCGCCACGGGGACCCGGGGAACCGCCGGGGCAGGGGCGGGACGGACGTGACGAGGACAGGGCTAGGAAGGGGGACATTATCAGTACGCTGACTTACGTGGTGATCTTCAGCCTGCTGGGCGGGGTGCTGAGCGTCGTCGCCGCGGCGGTGTTCCTGGTGCTGCCCGGCGGCTGGCGCGATCGCCTCCTGCCGCACTTCGTCAGTTTCGCCATCGGCGCGCTGCTGGGCGCGGCCTTCCTCGCCCTGCTGCCCCATGCCCTCGCCGCGCCAGGGGTGGACGTGCACGACTTGGGACTGGCCATCCTGCTCGGTCTGCTGGGTTTCTTTGTCCTCGAAAAGCTGGTGTTGTGGCGCCATTGCCATGCCGACGAGTGCGAGGCGCATGCGCCGGGGCCGGGCCACGGGCACGCCGCCGGCACGCTGATCCTGGTGGGGGACGCCATCCACAACCTCGTGGACGGCATCCTCATCGCCGCGGCCTTTCTCACCGATACCCACCTCGGCATCGTCACCGCGCTGGCGGTGGCGGCCCACGAGATCCCGCAGGAAGTGGGCGATTTCGCCGTGCTCCTCCACAGCGGCTACAGTCGGGGCCGCGCCTTCGTCTTCAATGTCCTCACCAGCATCACCACCCTCGTCGGCGCCCTCGGCGCCTGGTGGGGGCTCGGCGGCCTCGAGGCGGCGGTACCCTATGTCCTTGCCGTGGCCGCCTCGAGCTTCATCTACATCGCCGTGGCGGATCTCATTCCCGGCCTGCACAAGCGTCTCGAGTGGCGGGTCACGGGCCAGCAACTGGCCTTCATCCTCGCCGGCGTGGTGCTCATCTATCTCGCCCATGGCAGCCTTCACTGATCGCCATCTGCGCGGGGCGGTGAGGTGAACGCGGCGCTCGTCGCCGCGGGCGGCCTGCTGCTGGCCCTGCTGATCCTCGCGGCGGCGGGCTGGCGCGCCCATCGCGTGGACTGGGGACACCCGGTGATCAACGTCCTCGATGGCTGGCTGCGTCTCTACTGCCGCTGGTTCCAGCGCCTGCGCGTCACCGCCCCCGTGGCCCTGCCGCCGGAGGGCGCGGCGCTGGTGGCGGCCAACCACCTCACCGGCCTGGATCCCTTCCTGCTCATCGCCGCCTGCGAACGTCCCCTGCGTTTCGTCATCGCCCGCGAGCAGTATGAACGCCCCTTGCTCAAGCGCCTGTTCCGGGCTGGCGGCTGCATCCCGGTGGATCGCAACGGCAACCCGCGCGAAGCCCTGCGCGCGGCACTGGCCGCACTGGAGGCCGGCGAGGTGGTGGCACTGTTTCCCGAGGGCGGCATCCATCCCCCGGGAAGGCCGCCGGCGCGCCTCAAGCGCGGCGTGGCGCGGCTGGCGCAGCTGGCCGGGGCGCCCATCTGCCCGGTACGGCTCAGCGGCATGCGCGGCGCGGGGCACCTGCTGCGCGCCCTGGTATTGCCCGGGCGCACCCGCGTGCACGGCTATCCGCCACTGGATTGCCGGCAACTGGCGGAGGCCGACTGCCTCGAGGAACTGGCGAAATGCCTAAACCGAACGCCCGAGATGCCGACAGCAAGGTGAGGCAACAGGCTTTGCGACGGAGAAGCTCGCCACATGAGAACGGATATTCTGGCCAGCTGGGTGATCCTCGGTTTCGCCGCCCTCCTCGGGCTGGCGGTGCTGGCGGTGCTGTTCATGTACCTGCAGGACAAGTTGCAGACCACCCATACCATTCGGCGCAACTACCCGGTCATCGGTCGCCTGCGTTATCTCTTCGAACGCCAGGGCGAATTCTTTCGCCAGTATTTCTTCGCCGGTGATCGCCAGGAACAGCCCTTCAACCGCGCCAGCCGCGCATGGGTGTACCGCACCGCCAAGGGGCTCGGTGGCCTCATCGGCTTTGGTTCCACCAACGACCTGCGCGAGCCGGGCTCTCTGATCTTCGTCAACTCCCCCTATCCGCTGCTGGAAGACGAGTGCGTCCCCGCGCCGCCGCTAATCATTGGTCCCGGTTGCGACAGGCCCTACGTGGCGCGTTCCATTTTCAACATCTCCGGCATGAGTTACGGCGCCCTGTCGAAGCCGGCGGTACGCGCCCTGTCGCGCGGGGCGGCCGAGGCCGGGGTGTGGATCAACACCGGCGAGGGTGGCCTGAGTCCCTGGCACGAGGAAGGCGGCGGGGACATCATCTTCCAGATCGGCACCGCCAAGTACGGCGTGCGCGATCTCGACGGCAGGCTTTCCGACAGCAAGTTGCGCGAGGTGGCGGAGCGGGTCCAGGCCTTCGAGATCAAGCTCTCCCAGGGCGCCAAGCCGGGACGCGGTGGCGTGCTGCCGGCGGCCAAGGTGACGCCCGAGATCGCCGCCATCCGCGGCATCCCGGTACACACCATCTCCAGCAGTCCCAACCGGCATCGCGAGATCCGCTGCGCCGACGATCTCCTCGACATGATCGCGCGCGTGCGCGAGGTCACCGGCCGCCCGGTGGGCTTCAAGACCGTGCTCGGTTCCAGCGCCTTCCTCGATGATCTGTGCGAGGTCATCCTGCGCCGTGGCCGCGATGCCGCGCCGGACTTCATCACTGTCGATGGCGGCGAGGGCGGCACCGGCGCGGCGCCACAACTGCTCTCCGATCACGTCGGTATGCCGCTGACCGAGTCGCTGCCCATGGCGGTGGACGTGTTGCTGGCCGCCGGCCTGCGGGATCGCATCCGCATCGTCGCCTCGGGCAAGCTCACCACCTCGGCGCGCGCCGCCTGGGCCCTGTGCGCGGGAGCGGATTTCGTCGTCTCGGCGCGGGGTTTCATGTTTGCCCTCGGCTGCATCCAGTCCCTGCAATGTCACAAGGATACCTGTCCCACCGGCATCACCACCCACAACCCTCGCCTGCAGCGCGGTCTGGTCGTCAGTGACAAGGCGAAGCGCGTGGCCAGCTACGCCCACTGGGTCAACCACGAGATCAACGTGCTGGCCCACTCCTGCGGGCTGAGTCATGCGCGCGAATTCCGCCGCCAGCACGTGCGCATCGTGCAGACCGCCGGCGTCAGCCAGTCTCTCGATGTCCTCAAGCCCTATCCCCGCGCCGAGACCGTGGCACGCAAGACCGGCCGGCGTTGAGGCGTCGCGGGCGCGTGCGCCGAAAATCCCGCCGCGGCCTTGAATACCGGGGCCGCGCCCCTATAGTTCTGTAAACCGGATAAATTCAGCCGAGATTTGCGAGAGAACGGGGGATCCCCAGATGCGAATGGATAAACTCACCAGCAAGTTCCAGCTTGCCATTGCCGACGCGCAGAGTCTTGCCGTGGGGCGCGACCATCAGTTCATCGAACCGGAGCACCTGATGGTGGCCATGCTCGATCAGGAAGGCGGCACCGCGCGGCACCTGCTGACCGCCGCCGGTGTCAACGTCAATGCCCTGCGCTCCCACCTGGGCGAGGCCCTCGACAAGCTGCCCAGCGTGGAAGGTACCGCGGGCGAAGTGCATCTCTCCAACGAACTCTCGCGCCTGCTGAATCTGACCGACCGGCTGGCGCAGAAACGCCAGGACCAGTACATCTCCAGTGAATTGTTCATCCTCGCCGCGCTGGAGGACAAAAAGTCCCAGCTGGGCGAGTTGCTGCGCAAGGCTGGCGCCACGGCGGAGGCCGTGGAGAAGGCCATCGACGCCATGCGCGGTGGCCAGAAGGTGGACGATCCCAATGCCGAGGAACAGCGCCAGGCACTGGAGAAGTACACCATCGATCTCACCGAGCGTGCCGAACAGGGCAAGCTGGATCCCGTCATCGGCCGCGACGACGAGATCCGTCGCGCCATTCAGGTGCTGCAGCGTCGCACCAAGAACAACCCCGTGCTCATCGGCGAGCCCGGCGTGGGCAAGACCGCCATCGTCGAGGGGCTGGCCCAGCGTATCGTCAACGGCGAGGTCCCCGAGGGCCTGCGCGGCAAGCGCGTGCTGTCGCTTGACATGGGCGCGCTGCTGGCGGGCGCCAAGTTCCGCGGCGAGTTCGAGGAGCGCCTCAAGGCGGTGCTCAACGACCTCGCCAAGCAGGAAGGCCAGATCATCCTCTTCATCGACGAGATCCATACCATGGTCGGCGCCGGCAAGGCCGAGGGCGCCATGGATGCCGGCAACATGCTCAAGCCGGCGCTGGCCCGTGGCGAACTGCATTGTATCGGTGCCACCACCCTCGACGAGTATCGCCAGTACATCGAGAAGGATGCCGCGCTCGAGCGCCGCTTCCAGAAGGTGCTGGTGGAAGAACCGACGGTGGAGGACACCATCGCCATCCTGCGCGGCCTGAAGGAAAAGTACGAAGTCCACCACGGTGTCGATATCACCGATCCGGCCATCGTCGCCGCCGCCACCCTGTCGCACCGTTATATCACCGATCGCAAACTGCCCGACAAGGCCATCGATCTCGTCGATGAGGCCGCCAGCCGCATTCGCATGGAGATCGACTCCAAGCCGGAGGCCATGGACAGGCTCGATCGCAAGCTCATCCAGCTCAAGATCGAACGCGAGGCATTGAAGAAGGAGAGCGACGAGGCCTCGCGCAAGCGCCTGGAGAAACTCGAAGAGGAAATCAGCAAGCTGGAGCGCGAGTACAGCGAACTGGAAGAGATCTGGAAGTCCGAAAAGGCCGCCGTGCAGGGCACGACCCACATCAAGGAAGAACTGGAACGGGCGCGTCTCGAACTGGAGACGGCGCGCCGCGCCGGCGATCTCGCCCGCATGTCGGAGTTGCAGTACGGCAAGATCCCCGAGCTGGAGAAGCAGCTCGACATGGCGGCGCAGGCCGAGATGCACGAGACTACCCTGCTGCGCACCTCCGTCACCGAGGAGGAGATCGCCGAGGTGGTCTCCAAGTGGACCGGTATCCCGGTTTCCAAGATGCTCGAGGGCGAACGCGAGAAGCTCCTGCGCATGGAGGAGGGCCTGCATGCCCGCGTGGTGGGCCAGGACGAGGCCGTCAGCGCGGTGGCCGATGCCATTCGGCGCTCGCGCGCGGGGCTCGCCGATCCCAACCGCCCCATTGGCTCCTTCCTGTTCCTCGGGCCCACCGGCGTGGGCAAGACGGAGCTCACCAAGGCGCTGGCGGAGTTCCTCTTCGACACCGAGGATGCCATGGTGCGGCTCGACATGTCCGAGTTCATGGAGAAGCATTCCGTGGCCCGCCTCATCGGCGCGCCGCCGGGCTACGTGGGTTACGAGGAAGGTGGTTACCTGACCGAGGCCGTGCGACGCAAGCCCTACTCGGTGATCCTGCTCGACGAGGTGGAGAAGGCCCACCCGGATGTCTTCAATATCCTCCTGCAGGTGCTCGACGACGGGCGCCTCACCGACGGCCACGGGCGCACGGTGGACTTTCGTAACACGGTCATCGTCATGACCTCGAACCTCGGTTCGCAGCTCATCCAGGAGATGGCGCACAGCGGGGACTACGAGGCCATGAAGACGGCGGTGATGGAGACGGTCGGCCAGCACTTCCGACCCGAGTTCATCAACCGCGTGGACGAGGTGGTGGTCTTCCACCCGCTGGCCCGCGAGGAGATCCGGCGTATCGCCAACATCCAGCTGGAATACCTGCGCCGGCGCCTCGGCGAACACCAGATGGATATCGAGATCGCCGACGAGGCGCTGGACAAGCTGGGCGAGGCCGGTTTCGATCCGGTGTATGGCGCGCGGCCCCTCAAGCGCGCCATCCAGCAGCAGATCGAGAACCCGCTGGCGCAGGATATCCTTGCCGGCAAGTTCGCGCCCGGCGACGTCATCGAGGTGAACTATGCGGACGGCCACTTCACCTTCAGCAAGTCCACCTCGCGCACCGTGGAGGCGGCCTGACGATCTCCGTCGCAAGTGGCAGTAGCAAGGGCCGGGGAATAAAATCCCCGGCCCCTGTCTTTCAGGGGGCGGGTTGATTCTTCGGCACGCCGGTTTCGTGCACTTCGCGACTGTCTTCAGCCGGCTGCACTGTGCAGGCGGAAGATGCGGTCCTTGGCGCGCGCGTAGTCGCTGTCCCCGATGGCGCCTTCGCTGGTCAGGCGGCGCAATTCCTTGAGTTCGATGGCGAGCATCTGCGACTTGTCGATGTCGAGGCTTTGCGTGGCGCCGAGGATACGATTCTTCAACTGTTCGACGAACTCGTTGAACTCGCGCGTGTTGGGCTTGCGGTAGAACAGGCTGATGAGTACGCAGCCACCGTAACGGCTGCGGAATTCCATCACGTTGGGGGATTTGATGACGAACATGATGATGGCGCCGAGGGTGAAGAACAGCGCCCCTGCCATCAGCGGGATCCAGAAGCCGTAGTTGATGTTGCCGGCATGGACATACATCCAGGCGCCGATGCCGGTGCTGACGACAAGCATGAGGACCACCGGGAGCAGCCAGCGCCAGGCCACCTTGCGGTGGCGGATGGGCCAGGGCTCCATCATCGCGAGGTTGATGTCGTAGCGGATCTCATTGCGCAGGGTGCGTGCGTTGATGCGCAGGAACTTCTTGTTATAGATCTCGAAGGAACGTTCCTCGCCGGTGGCCGTGCTCTTCTGCAGCAGCGTGGCGTCTGCAATTTTTTCCCGCATAGCAGTCCCGAAGCTGGTCGCGTTTGTGCAAACGCCCGTTCCCGAAATCCATCCAGTGTCTCTGCCCCTGCGCCATGCCTGACAGGCGTGGTGGTACGGGCAGGGTGCCGTGAGTCCCGGACCGGAATGGCCCGCGGCACGGCGTACTCTGGCATAGAACGCGCGGGCCCGCAACGGCGCGGGTGGGTTTTCACCCCGCAGGCCGTGGCGGTGCGCGGGGCAAGGCCGCGATACAATTGCCCGACATGGCGGGTGACGGGGCTTGCGCCGCCGGACAATGGGGCAGGCGACGGGGAACCGCCGGGCCTGGAGCGGGTCTAAG
>JALTLF010000237.1:10551-16500 GCA_027005735.1 Chromatiales bacterium
CCGCAGGCCGTGGCGGTGCGCGGGGCAAGGCCGCGATACAATTGCCCGACATGGCGGGTGACGGGGCTTGCGCCGCCGGACAATGGGGCAGGCGACGGGGAACCGCCGGGCCTGGAGCGGGTCTAAGCTGCCTGATACCATCCATGACGCCCGGCGCCGGCGGGTGGGGATGCCATTTTCAGAGAGGGGAATAGCCATGCTGATCAAGGTCCGGGGGAGCGATGCGGTTCGTCCATCAGAGATCACGCCCGAGTCCATCTACCGCGAGCGGCGCAGGTTCATGCAGGCCGGTCTCGGCCTGGGTCTGAGCGTGGGCGGGGGGCTGGCGCTCACCGGCCTGGCGGCGGAGGAGGCCCGTGCCGCCTATGCGTCTCATGGTCGCCGGCCGCTGGCATACACACCTCGCCCGGATCTTGCGCCCGACGAGGAACTGACCGACTACAAGGACGTTACCAGCTATAACAACTTCTACGAGTTCGGTACCGACAAGTATTCCCCCGCCAAACGCGCCCACACCCTGCGTACCGAGCCCTGGTCGGTGAGCGTGGCGGGTGAGTGCGAGGCGGGCGGGCGCTTTGCGCTGGAGGACATCCTCAGGCCCCATGCCCTCGAGGAGCGCATCTACCGCTTTCGCTGTGTCGAGGGCTGGTCGATGGTCATTCCCTGGGTGGGGATCCCCCTCGGCGCCGTGCTGAAACGCTTCCGGCCGACCTCGAAGGCGAAGTTCGTCGAGTTCACCACGCTCTACGATCCCGAACAGATGCCCGGCCAGAAACGCCGCGTGCTGGACTGGCCCTACGTGGAAGGTCTGCGCATGGACGAGGCCATGCATCCCCTGACCATCCTGGCCGTCGGCCTGTACGGCGAAGTGCTGCCGAACCAGAACGGCGCGCCCCTGCGCCTGGTGGTGCCGTGGAAATACGGTTTCAAGAGCATCAAGTCCATCGTCAGTATCCGCTTCACCGAGCAGCAGCCGCTGTCGAGCTGGGAGAGGGCCATCCCCAGCGAATACGGTTTCTATTCCAACGTCAACCCGGAAGTCAGCCACCCGCGCTGGAGCCAGCGCCGCGAGCGGCGCATCGGCCAGTTCTTCAAGATCCCCACGCGCAAGTTCAACGGCTACGAAGAGCAGGTGGCGCACCTCTACGCCGGCATGGATCTGAAAAAGTATTTCTGATGGAAGGGGCCCTGCACTTCAATGCGTACCTGCGCGCCCTGCTCGCGGCCCGCTGGTGCAAGCCGGTCCTGTTCGTGCTCTGCCTGCTGCCACTGGTTCAGCTGGTGTACGGCATCGTCGCCGATACCCTGGGCGCCAATCCCATCGAGGTCTTTACCCGCGCCACCGGTGAATGGGGCCTGCGGCTGCTGCTCGTCACCCTCCTGATGACACCGTTGCGCCGGCTCACCGGGCTTGCGCAGTGGATCCGTTTGCGCCGCATGCTGGGCCTGTTCGCCTTTTTCTATGTGGTGGTGCATTTCACCTCCTACCTGTGGCTGGATCAGTTCTTCGACTGGGCGGAGATCCTCGCCGACATCCTCAAGCGACCCTTTATTACCGCCGGGGTAGTGGCCTTTTTCATGCTGCTGCCGCTGGCGCTGACTTCCTCCAATGCCATGATGCGCCGCCTGGGGCGCAACTGGAAACGCCTGCACCGCCTTGCCTGGCTGGCGCCGGCGGTGGCCTTGCTGCATTTCTTCTGGCTGGTGAAGGCCGATCTCCTCCAGCCTGTTCTGTACACGCTGCTGTTCGTCCTCCTCATGCTGTTGCGCCTGCCACGCCGCCGCTCCCGCCCCGGGGCCGGCCGCCCGGCGTGATCGGAGTATGATTCAGCGGAAGGCGTGAGCGACACGCGGGCGCCATGGTCCGGAGGACTGCACCATTCCTGTGCATGCCGTGGGTCGGGGTGCGGTGCAGGGTGTGCATAAGCACAGTTTGAAATACTTAAATTAACCGCTCGCCCCGTGGCGACAGCCAGGGCGGCCATTTTTTCCCTCAAAACGGTGCACGCCACGGCTGCTTTGGGCTATGATGCGGGCCGATTGCGGGTAGAACACACCTGATAACCGCCGGATCCCGGTCTCGTTGCAGCTAGTGCCGAGAGGGGCGACAGAAGCGGCAGGGCAAGAAACAGTCCCACGGCAAGTGTCCGTTTCCGCCCCCGAAACAAATACTAAAGAAACCTTATTTATATATAACGAGGAGAGACTGATGTCTTCGATTAGCCGTCGCGAATTTATCCAGTTGATGGGCATGGCCGCCGCCGCCGGTCTGCTGCCCGGCTGTGACTCCAGGAAGGAAGGTCCCGGCAAGACCGGCGAGGCCGCCATGGGCTCCCCGGACGCCAGCATGTACGACATACCCAGCTACGGTAATGTCTCCCTGCTGCACTTTACCGATTGCCACGCCCAGTTGCTGCCCATCTATTTCCGTGAGCCCAACGTCAACCTCGGTCTCGGTTCGGCCTACGGCCAGCCGCCGCACCTCGTTGGTCAGAAGCTGCTGGACTACTACGGCATCAAGCCCAACACGCCCGAGGCCCATGCCTTTACCTACCTCAATTTCACCGAGGCCGCGCGCAAGTACGGCAAGGTGGGTGGTTTTGCCCACCTGCGCACGCTGGTCAACAAGCTGCGCGCCGAGCACGGTGGCGATACCGGCACCCTGCTGCTCGACAGTGGCGACACCTGGCAGGGTTCCGGCACCGCGCTCAAGACCCGGGGCATGGACATGGTGGGCGCCACCAATCTCCTCGGCGTGGATGTCATGACCGGCCACTGGGAATTCACCTACCGTGACGACGAGGTCATCCACAACGTCAGCCAGTTCAAGGGGGATTTCGTCTGCCAGAATGTCTTCGTCAAGGACGAGGCGGCCTTCGACTACAAGTTCGCCGACTTCGAGGGCTTCGACGAGAACTCCAGCCGCGCCTTCAAGCCATACAGCATCAAGGTGCTCAACGGTGTGCGCGTGGCGGTGGTTGGTCAGGCCTTCCCCTACACGCCGATTGCCAACCCGCAGCGTTTCATTCCCGACTGGACCTTCGGTATCCGCGACAGCGAGATGCAGTCCGTTATTGACGATCTGCGCGCCAATGAAAAGCCGGACGTGGTGGTGGTCATTTCCCACAACGGCGCCGACGTGGATCTCAAGATGGCCTCGAAGGTGAGCGGCATCGACGTCATCCTCGGTGGCCACACCCACGACGGCATTCCGCAGCCGACGGTGGTCAAGAACCCCGGTGGCGAGACGCTGGTCTGCAACTCCGGTTCCAACGGCAAGTTCCTCAGCTTCATGCAACTGGACGTGCGCAACGGCAAGATCCAGGGCTGGAAGTATCGCCTGTTGCCGGTGTTCTCCAACTTCCTCGAACCCGACGCCGAGATGGTGAAATACATCGAGGACGTGCGCAAGCCGCACATGGACTGGCTGCGCGAGGAACTGGCGGTGGCCGACACGCTGCTCTACCGCCGCGGCAACTTCAACGGCACCTTCGACCAGATCATCTGCGACGCCCTGCGCATCCAGCTCGATGCACAGATCTCCCTGTCACCGGGCTTCCGCTGGGGCACCACGGTCCTGCCGGGGGATACCATTTATATGGACAACGTCCTCGACCAGACCTGCATGACCTACCCGGAGACCTACATGCGCGAGATGAAGGGATCGGACATCAAGCTGATCCTGGAGGACGTGGCCGACAACCTGTTCAACGCCGATCCCTATCGCCAGCAGGGCGGCGACATGGTGCGCGTGGGCGGCCTCGACTACACCATCGACGTCAATGGCACCATGGGCGGACGCATCAAGGACATGCGCCTCGACGACGGCACCGTCATCGAGCCGGACAAAACCTACAAGGTTTCCGGCTGGGCCACGGTGGGTTCGCAGTCGCCCGGTGCGCCGGTGTGGGACGTGGTGGCCGACTACCTGCGCGATCAGAAGGTTGCCAGGCTGGGCAAGCTCAATACACCGAAGATCGTCGGCGCCGAGGGCAATCCCGGTATCGCCGACTACGTCGCCTGATACCACACCCGGGCGAAACGAAAAAGGAGGCTTCGGCCTCCTTTTTCTTTTTTACCTCGAACAAACCAGATCTGTTTCTCCAGGGTGTCTGTTTTCAGTCCACATATCTTCACTTCGTCATTCCCGCGAAAGCGGGGACCCCGTTTTTCCGAAATTTCCGGATGCCCGCCTGCACGGGCATGACGATTATCCTGTACCGCGTGTCCGTAAACCTTGCCCCGGAGAGAGTTCGCATCTGTAAACCGTAGTGGAATTCGGGACACGTATTCAATTGACGGCACGGAATTTTCCCATGCCCCGTGGTTAATCCGATACCTTGCCTGGCGCGAGCTGCTCGCTATCGTCCCCGTTCAGCCATTCCGCGCCTTCGCGTCGCAGCAGGGTGGCCAGGGCCTCGATGTGGGAGGGGTGGTCGTTCAGGGCCGGGATGTAGTGGAACTGTTCACCACCGTGGGCGAGAAAGACCTCGCGGTTTTCCATGTTGATTTCTTCCAGGGTCTCGAGGCAGTCGGCGGAAAAACCGGGACAGATCAGATCCACGCGGCGCACGCCGTCTTTCGCCCACTGGCGCAGGGTGACGTCGGTGTAGGGCTTGAGCCATTCCTCGCGGCCGAAACGTGACTGGAAACACAGCGCCCAGCGTTCTTCCGGCAGGCCGAGTTCCGCGGCGACGAGGCGTGCGCTGACGCGGCACTGGTCGGCATAGGGATCCCCCTTGCGGTGATAGCGCTCGGGCAGGCCGTGGAAGGAGAACATCAGGCGCTCGCCCTCGCCGTGTTCGCTCCAGTGACGGCGGATGCTGTTGGCCAGCGCGGTGATCCAGGGAGCGAAGTCATGGTAGTCGTCGATGAAGCGCAGCGCCGGCACGCGTCGCCAGCCCCGCAGCACATCGCTGACGGCATCGAAGGTGGAGCCGCTGGTGGAGCCGGAGTATTGCGGATACAGGGGCAGTACCAGCAGGCGCGTGACATTGGCCTGGCGCAATTCCTCCAGCGCCGCGGCGATGGAGGGATTGCCGTAGCGCATGCCGAGCACCACCCTGACCGGTGTTTCCCCCTGGCGCGCCAGCAGCGCCTGCAGGGCCGCGGCCTGGCGGCGGCTGATGTGCAACAGGGGCGAACCCTCGTCGGTCCACACCCGGCGGTAGGCCCGCGCCGCGCGGGGCGGCCGCAGGCGCAGAATGAGGCCGTGCAGGATGGGCCACCACAACCAGCGCGGCATTTCCACCACCCGCGGGTCGCCGAGAAACTCGGCCAGGTAACGGCGCAGGGCCGGGGTGGTGGGGGCGTCCGGGGTTCCGAGGTTGGTGATGAGGATCCCGGTGAGCGGCGGCAGCTCGCCGGCAGTGCCACGAAAGGCGGTCATGATCAGGCTGTTCCCGTCGCTGTTGCCGGCCACCGCGGGGGGCCGGGGATCGATGCGCCTTATTCTATGTGAAGGCCGGCATGCTGACTACTGCTTTCGTTTGCCTCCACCGAGGTGGTGAAACTGTGAAGCCCTTCATGGTTGTCGGCGCCGGTTTGGCGTCTGATTGCATCTCGTTGCGGCGAAGGGGATAGCAATACTTTCGTTGCCATACACCAAGGAGGAGGAGAACCATGAAACAGCTGATCACCGGATTCTGCATGCTGGCCGTGGCGCTGCCGGCGCTGGGGCAGCAGGATCCCGCGCACAGCCCCATGACGCCCGCGGCCCCGAAGGCCGGCGAGCACATGGCACCCGAACACATGACGCCCGAGCAGGCGCCCGCCGCGCAACAGCCCGCCGAGCACATGCCCGCGGGAGACATGCCCGCGGGAGACATGCCCATGGCGCAGCCGGCGGAGGCGTCGGCGAACCCGGGGGCGGCGCCCATGGAGGAACAGGCCGGCTTTTCCCGCGGCAGCGTGATGCGCTCGGCCTTCACCACCGTCATCGAGGATCGC
>JALTLF010000237.1:16600-31512 GCA_027005735.1 Chromatiales bacterium
AGACATGCCCATGGCGCAGCCGGCGGAGGCGTCGGCGAACCCGGGGGCGGCGCCCATGGAGGAACAGGCCGGCTTTTCCCGCGGCAGCGTGATGCGCTCGGCCTTCACCACCGTCATCGAGGATCGCGAACCCGCCGAGGATCTGACCACCCTGCCCAATGCCGTGCCGCGGGTGATGTATTTCACCGAGTTGCGTGACATGGAAGGCCAGACGGCCACCCACCGCTGGGAATACAACGGCCAGGTGATGGCGGAGGTGAAGTTCAAGGTGCGTGGTCCGCGCTGGCGCGTGTGGTCTTCCAAGAACCTCGTTCCCGGCTGGACCGGCAAGTGGAAGGTCTCGGTGCTCAATGCCGCCGGCGAGGTGATCGCCGAGGACGAGCTGGCCTATGTCGAGGCGCCGGCCCAGACACCGGCACCGGCACCGGCGGAAGCACCCGCGCCGGCGGCAGCCGCCGAGGCGGCCATGCCGGAGACGGCGGTGGAGCCCGCACCGGCCGATTAAAAAATTTTATTATCGCGCCGCAACACGCCCTCGCCTGTCGAGGGCGTTTTTTATTGCAGGGAATTTAGCTTCTTAGCCGTGCTGCTTGATGTGCGATGTGAGAAAAAACAGGGAGAAATGCGCGGATATGTGCCCCTGTTCAATCGCGGATCCGGTGCTATGGTATAGCTACACAGGCAAGCCTGACAGGAAACCAGGCACACGTACCCGGAGGTGAAGACCATGGCGACACCTTTTGAACCCGTCATCGGGCAGTGGTATCAGGACATGGAACAGCGTATTTTTCAGGTACTCGATGCGGATATCGATTCGGTCGAGGTCCAGTATGCCGACGGCGAGATCGAGGAGTTCGATGTCGAGACCTGGTACGTGCTGGAGTTGCACCCGGCGGTGCAACCGATGGAATGGTCGGAGCTGTTGCAGGACTACGACCGGGACGACCTCAATGCCATCGACATCGGCATGGAACTGCAATAGCCGCGCCGGTATTCATTCCATCACCCTGTGAAACGGGCCCGAGCGCGGCGCAGGTTCCAGCCCTTCAACGGTTGAGCGGCTTGTACTTGATGCGGTGGGGCTGTGCCGCTTCCTCGCCGAGCCGTCGCTTGCGATCTTCCTCGTAGTCCGCGTAGTTGCCCTCGAACCAGGTCACCTGGCTGTCGCCCTCGAAGGCCAGCATGTGGGTGGCGATGCGATCGAGGAACCAGCGATCATGTGAGATCACCACCACGCAGCCGGGGAATTCGAGGATGGCGTCCTCGAGGGCGCGCAGGGTCTCCACATCGAGATCGTTGGTGGGCTCGTCGAGCAGCAGCACGTTGCCGCCCTTCTTGAGCAGCTTGGCGAGGTGGACGCGGTTGCGTTCACCGCCGGAGAGATCGCCGATACGCTTCTGCTGCTCGCTGCCGCGGAAATTGAAGCGACCCACGTAGGCCCGCGAGGGTGTCTCGTACCGGCCCACCTGGATGATGTCGTGGCCCTCGGAGATCTCCTCCCACACCGTCTTGCTGTCGTCGAGGGCGTCCCGGCTCTGATCGACGCAGGCGATCTCCACCGTCTCGCCGATGCGCAATTCTCCGCCATCGGGCTTTTCCACCCCGGTGAGCAGGCGGAACAGCGTGGTCTTGCCCGCGCCGTTGGGGCCGATGACGCCGACGATGCCGCCGCGTGGCAGGTTGAAACTGAGGTCGTCGAACAGCAGGCGATCGCCGAATCCCTTGCGCAGGCCCCGGGCCTCGATGACCAGGTCGCCGAGGCGCGGACCGGGCGGGATGTACAGCTCGCGCGTCTCGTTGCGCGCCTGGTACTCCTGCGAGGCGATCTCCTCGAAGCGCTTGAGGCGCGCCTTGCTCTTGGCATGGCGTCCCCTGGGGTTGGCGCGTACCCATTCCAGTTCCGACTTGATCGCGCGCCGGCGGGCTGCCTGTTCGCGCTCTTCCTGTTCGAGGCGCTTTTCCTTCTGTTCCAGCCAGGAGGAGTAGTTGCCTTCCCAGGGGATGCCGTGGCCGCGATCCAGTTCCAGGATCCAGCCGGCGACGTTGTCGAGGAAGTAGCGGTCATGGGTCACCGCCACCACCGTGCCGGGGAAGTCGTGCAGGAAGCGCTCCAGCCAGGCGACGGACTCGGCGTCGAGATGGTTGGTGGGCTCGTCCAGCAGCAGCATGTCGGGGCCCGACAGCAGCAGGCGGCACAGCGCCACGCGGCGCCGCTCGCCGCCGGAGAGCTTCGTCACGTCGGCGTCCCAGGGTGGCAGGCGCAGGGCGTCGGCGGCGATCTCCAGGGTACGCTCCAGGTTATGGCCGTCGGTGGACTGGATGAGGTTCTCCAGGCTGGCCTGCTCGGCGGCCAGCGCGTCGAAGTCGGCATCGGGCTCGGCATAGGCGGCATAGATCTCCTCGAGGCGGGCCATGGCCGCCTTGACCTCGCCGAGGGCTTCCTCCACGTTGCCGCGCACGTCCTTGTCGGGATCCAGTTGCGGTTCCTGCGGCAGGTAGCCGATCTTGATGCCGGGCTGGGGGCGGGCCTCACCCTCGATCTCGGTGTCCACGCCGGCCATGATGCGCAGCAGCGTGGACTTGCCGGCGCCGTTGAGGCCGAGGACGCCGATCTTGGCGCCGGGGAAGAACGACAGGGAGATGTCCTGCAGGATGGCCCGCTTGGGGGGCACGATCTTGCCGACACGGTTCATGGTGTAGATGTATTGCGCCATCGGGTCTGCTCGGGTTCTTCGCTGATGGGATACGACAGTCGCGCGCCTCGCGCGAGGCCGCATTGTAACGGTTCCCGCTGGGCGGGGCATCTCCGTGGGGCCCCATTTTGGTCGCTTGCCTTAAAGGCACGGCCCGATCCGCCGATAAACCCCGGTGAAGGGGTAAAAAATATGTTCCTCCACGGGTTCTCCAGTGTCAATCGAGGTCGATGATGTCCGGATTCCTGTCACGACTGGGCCTTGTCCGCGCCATGGGCCTGGCCTTCCTGCTCGGCGGCGCCCTGCTGGGCGCCGCTGTCGCCGCGAGCGTGGGCCTGCTGGGCGATGCCGCCGGCGGCACGGGTTCGCGGGCCCTGCTGGGCGGCGCCGCCGGCCTGCTCATCGGCGCCCTCAACTACTGGCTCTGCCGCGTCCTCCTGCTGCGGCGCCTGGCACGCCTCGCCGAGGTCACCCAGGCCGTGGCCCGGCGGGACGTCACCTTCGAATGCACCCTGCAAAGCCCCGACCTGGTGGGGGAGCTGGCCGGCAGCGTCAATGCCATGACCGCCACCCTGCGCGAGATCATCGGTTCCCTGACGCAGACCAGCGACCAGTTGCTGGCCAGCACCACCCAGGTCTCCGAGATCGCCGAGGAGACCCACCGGGGCAGCGCCGTGCAGCAGAACGAGGTGGAGCAAATCGCCACCGCCGCCACCGAGCTGAGCGCCACCGCCCGCCAGGTGGCCGAGAATGCCGAGCAGGCCGCTTCCGCCACCAGCGAGGCGGACGCCAAGGGCACCGAGGCCAACGTCATCACCATCGATGCCATGTGCGCCATCGACAAGCTCGCCACCGCCGTGAAGGAGTCGGCGCAGCTCATCCATGCCCTCGAGACCGAGAGCGAGAACATCGGCGGCGTGCTGGCGGTGATCAGCGGCATCGCCGAGCAGACCAACCTGCTGGCCCTCAATGCCGCCATCGAGGCCGCGCGCGCCGGTGAACAGGGGCGGGGCTTCGCGGTGGTGGCCGACGAGGTGCGTACCCTGGCCAACCGCACGCAGCAGTCCACCGAAGAGATCAGCGCCATGATCGAACGCCTGCAGAGTGGCGCGCGCCAGGCGGTGAACGCCATGGAGGAGGGCAGCAGCCTGGCGGCCGAGGGCGTGGAGCGTACCGAGGCCACCGTGGAGGCGCTGGCGGAGATCGCCGGTGCCATTTCCGTGGCCAACACCATGGTCAATCAGATCGCCACCGCGGCGCGGGAACAGAGCACCGTAGCCGAGGGCATCAGCCAGAGCATCGTCAACATCAGCGACGTCTCCGCGCAGGCGGGGGAGGGTATCGCCCGTTCCCGCCAGGCCGTGGAGGATCTGCGCGCCCTGGCCGAATCCCTGCACAAGCTCCTGCTCAGCTTCCGCACTGCCTGAAGACTTCCGCATCCCGCCCTGTCCGCGGCGTGTCCCGTGTCTCGAACGGGACCGGTGGCGGTGGTATAGTAGCGCCCCGCTGCCCGTTCACAAGGAGGATGCAATGCGGTACACCCACGCACGTGCCCTGTTCTGGCTTTGCCTCTTCGCCAGCCTGTTCATCGCTGCGGCATCGGCCGCCGGCCCGCTGGCGACGGCGCCGGTGATCTATACCGAGGTGGTGCGCGAGCGGGTCTTCGACGCCCAGATCGAGGCGGTCAACCGCGCCACGGTGTCCGCCCAGGTCAGCGGGCGGGTGGAGGAGATCCGCTTCGACGTGGACGACTACGTGGTCAAGGGCGACGTGCTGATCCGCTTCCGCGACCGCGAGCAGCGCGCCCGTTTCGAGCGTGCCCAGGCGCGTTTCGAGGAGGCCGAGGCCGAGTTCAAGCGCATCGAGGAAGTCTTTGGCAAGGGCGTGGTGTCGCGCGCCGCCTACGATCGCGCCGCGGCCCGGCTCAAGGCGGCACGCGCCGCCCTCGCCGAGGCGCGCGAGGCGCTGGAGAACACCGTGGTGCGCGCGCCCTACAACGGCATCGTCGTCAAGCGCCACATCGAGGTGGGCGAGACCGCGCAGCGCGGCCAGCGCCTCATGACCGGCCTGTCGCTGGAACAGCTGCGCGCCACCGTCCAGGTGCCGCAGAACCTGATCAACGCCATCCGCAAGCAGCGCCGGGCACGCGTCATCCTGCCGGGTTCCGTGGTGCCGGCGGAGAAGCTGGTGATTTCGCCCTATGCCGATCCACAAAGCCACACCTTCGAGGTGCGCGCCCGCCTCGCCGCCTCGGTGCCGGGTATCTATCCCGGCATGCTCGCCAAGATCGCCTTTGCCGTCGGCGGCGAGCGGCGCCTGAGTATTCCACTGCGCGCACTGGCGCGCCGCAGCGAGGTCATCGGTGTCTATGTCCAGAGCGAGACGGGGCTGGTGTTGCGCCAGGTCCGCGTCGGCCGGCCCCTGCCCGGGGATCGCGTGGAGATCCTCGCCGGACTGGAGGAGGGCGAGCAGGTGGTGCTCGATCCCGTGGCGGCCGCGGAGCAGCTCAAGCTCGGCGCCCCGTCGCCGGCCGCCGACGGGGAGTAGCGCGCCATGGGGATCTCCGGGCGCATCGCGCGGTTCTTCCTGCAATCCGAGATCACGCCGCTGCTGGCGCTGGCGGGCCTGCTGCTGGGCCTGTTCGCGGTGCTGGTGACGCCACGCGAGGAAGAACCGCAGATCAACGTCACCTTCGCCAATGTCTTCATCCCCTACCCTGGGGCCTCGGCGCGCGAAGTGGAACACCTGGTGACCACGCCGGCGGAGCAGGTGCTCTCCGAGCTCGAGGGCATCAAGCACATCTATTCCGTTTCCCTGCCGGGGCAGAGCATCCTCACCGTGCGCTTTCGGGTCGGCGAGGATCGCACCCAGGCCATCGTGCGCCTCTACAATGCCCTGTATTCCAACCGTGACTGGTTGCGTCCCGGCGTCGCCGTGGGACAGCCCATCATCAAGCCCAAGGGCATCGACGATGTCCCCATCGTCAGCCTGACCCTGTGGACCGAGGACCCCGCGCGCGGCAGCCACGAACTGCAACGCGTCGCCCATGCCATCGAGGCCGAACTCAAGCGCGTGCAGGGCACGCGGGACATCTATACCATCGGCGGCCCCGAGCGGGTGGTGGCGGTGCGCTTCGATCCGGCGGCCCTGGCCGGTTACGGCCTCGATCTGCAGGCCATTCGCGACGCCCTCGCGGCGACCAATTTCAGCCGCCGCGTGGGGAACCTGGTGTACGACAACCAGGAGGTGCTGGTGCAGGCCGGCGAATTCCTCACCCACACCGAGGAAGTGCGCCAGCTGGTCATCGCCGTGCACGAGGGCAGGCCGGTCTATCTCGACGACGTCGCCGAGGTGAGCCTCGGCGCGGATCGGCCGCGCAGCTACACCTGGCTGGGTACCGGCCCGGCGGGCGAGGAAGGGGCCGGGGCGGCGCCGGATGCCTATCCCGCCGTGACCGTGGCCATCGCCAAGCAACCGGGCACCAATGCGGTGGCCATCGCCGACCAGGTCATCGCGCGCGTGGAGACCCTGCGCGGGGTGTTCATCCCGGACGGCGTCAATGTCACCGTCACCCGCAACTACGGCGCTACCGCCGATGCCAAGGCGCGCAAGCTCATCTCCAAGCTGATTTTCGCCACCGCCTCGGTGGTGCTGCTGGTGCTCGTCGCGCTGGGCTGGCGGGAATCCGTCATCGTCGGCTTCGCCGTGGTGGTGACGCTGGCCATCACCCTGTTCGCTTCCTGGGCCTGGGGCTTCACCCTCAACCGCGTGTCCCTCTTCGCCCTGATCTTCTCCATCGGTATCCTGGTGGACGATGCCATCGTCGTGGTGGAGAACATCCACCGCCATATCGGCCTCGGCAGGCAGCGCCTGGCGGAAGCCATCCCGCGGGCGGTGGACGAGGTGGGCGGGCCGACCATTCTCGCTACCCTGACGGTGATCGCGGCGCTTCTGCCCATGGCCTTCGTCACCGGCCTCATGGGACCCTACATGAGTCCCATTCCCATCAATGCCAGCATAGGCATGATCATCTCCCTGCTGGTGGCCTTCGTGGTCACGCCGTGGCTGTCCAACCGCCTGCTGGGCGGGACGGCCCACGCCGGCCACGGCGGCGGGGGCGGGGGCGAGGAAATGGATCCCCGCCTGTACCGCGTCTTCCAGCGCCTCGTCGGGCCCTTCCTCGATCCCGTCGCCGGACGTCGGCGGCGCTGGTGGCTGGCGGGCGGCATCGTGGTGCTCATGCTGGCCTCGGTGTCGCTGGCGCTGACCAAATCGGTGGTACTGAAGATGCTGCCCTTCGACAACAAGTCGGAGTTCCAGGTCATCGTCGATATGCCGGAGGGCACGCCGCTGGAGCATACCTCGCGCGTGCTCACCGAACTGGCGGCGGTGATCCGCACCATTCCCGAGGTCTCCGACTACCAGGTCTATGCCGGTACCGCCGCGCCCATCAACTTCAACGGCCTGGTGCGCCAGTACTACCTGCGCCAGCAGGCCAACTTCGGCGATATCCAGGTCAATCTCATCGACAAGAAGCTGCGTGATCGCCAGAGCCACGAGATCGCCGCCGCCGTGCGCGCGCAACTGAGCGAGGTGGGGCGACGCCACGGCGCCATCGTCAAGGTGGTGGAAGTGCCTCCCGGTCCGCCGGTGCAGTCGCCGCTGGTGGCCGAGATCTATGGCCTCGACTACGCCGGCCAACAGGCGGTGGCGCGCCAGGTCATGGAGCACTTCCGCCGCGTGCCCGACGTGGTGGACGTGGACGACAGCAGCGTGGCCAGCGCGCCGCGCGTGGTCCTCGCCGTGGACCGCGATCGCGCCGCCCGGCACGGCGTGCCGCAGCAGAACGTGGTGGCGACCCTCGCCGCGGCCATGGAAGGCGAGGACGTGGGCTACCTGCACGACGACTGGGCCAAGTACCCCGTCCCGGTGCGCCTGCAACTGGCGCCCGAGCGCCTGGGGCGCATCGACAGCCTGCTGGACATCCGCCTGCGCAGCCGCGAAGGGCGCATGGTGAACCTCGGCGAGCTGGTCACGCTGAAACGGCTGGAGCGCGAGCAGGCCATCTACCACAAGGACCTGCTGCCGGTGGTGTACGTCACCGGCGACGTGGCCGGCGAAACCGACAGCCCGCTCTACGGCATGTTCGGTATCCTTGCCAGTCTCAGCGAAGGCCTCGACGAGAGCGGGCGCGAGTTGCCGCAGTACCTCGTGGAGCAGCCGGCCCATCCCTACCACTATGCCCTCAAGTGGGACGGCGAGTGGCAGATCACCTACGAGACCTTCCGTGACATGGGCATCGCCTACTCGGTGGGCCTGATCCTCATCTACTTGCTGGTGGTGGGGCAGTTCCGATCCTACCTCACGCCGCTGGTGATCATGGCGCCCATCCCCCTGACCATCATCGGCGTCATGCCCGGTCATGCCCTGCTGGACAAGCAATTCACCGCCACTTCCATGATCGGCATGATTGCCCTGGCGGGCATCATCGTGCGCAACTCCATCCTGCTGGTGGATTTCATCAACCAGGAGCGCGCGCGGGGGCTGAGCTTCGAGGAGGCGGTGCTGCGTTCCGGGGCGGTGCGCACCAAGCCCATCGTGCTCACCGGGCTGGCGGCCATGCTGGGGGCCTTCTTCATCCTCGACGATCCCATCTTCAGCGGCCTCGCCGTGGCGCTGATCTTCGGTATCCTGGTTTCCACCCTGTTGACGCTGGTGGTCATCCCGGTGATGTACTATGCCTTCAACCACCGGCGCGAGAAGGCATCCGAGGCAGGCCCGCCGGGCCAGACCAGCTGATCCGGGCAGGGGCGGGGCCCGTGCCGGGCCCCCTGTGCCCATGGCGGCGGGGGGATCGGCGCCCGCAGGGGGGCAGGCCGGTTCACGTCGCCGGCGATCCTTGGTACCATCACCTCCCTCAGGATTTTCAATGCTTCTATAGATGCAGATTATTACCGCTGCCGGGACACCATGGCCGATCGCAGACTACAGGTTTTTCACACCGTCGCCCGCCTGCTGAGCTTTACCAAGGCGGCCGAGGAACTCCACATGACCCAGCCGGCGGTGACCTTCCAGGTCCGCCAGCTGGAGGAGTATTTCAATACCCGCCTGTTCGATCGCACCCACAACCGCATCAGCCTCACCGAGGCGGGGGAGCGCGTCTACGGTTATGCCGCGCGTATCTTCCAGCTCTACGGCGAGATGGAAAACTCGGTGCGCGAGATCACCGGCGACATCAGTGGCGTGCTGGTCCTCGGCGCGAGCACCACCATCGCCGAGTACATGCTGCCGCAACTGCTGGGCGACTTTAAGGAAAAGTACCCGGACGTGATCATCCGCCTCAAGGTGGCCAATACCGACGGCATCGTCTCGCAGGTGGAAAACAATACCATTGACCTCGGCGTGGTGGAGGCGCCGGTCAACAACAAGAACCTCGTCGTCGAGGAGTGCCGTACCGACCAGATGGTGCTCATCGTGCCTCCGAACCACCCCCTTGCCGACCGGGAGAGCATCACCATGGACGGCTTCATGGAGTATCCCTTCATCTGCCGCGAAGAGGGTTCGGGCACCCGCGAGGTCATGATCGAGCACATGGTGGAGGCCGGGCTCAACACCAGCATGCTCAATGTCTCCATGGAGCTTGGCAGCCTCGAGGCCATCAAGCGCGCCGTGGAATCAGGCATGGGCGTGTCGGTGCTCTCGCGCGCGACCCTGGGCAAGGAGCTCAAGCTGGGGACGCTGGTGGCCATCAATATCGATCCGCCCATCACGCGCCCGTTTTCCTTCGTGCACCAGAAGCAGAAGTTCAAGGCGCGCGCCATGGATGAATTGCTCAATTTCGCCCGCAACTACTGCGTCGAACACCAGAACGATCAGATCTGAGTGGCCCCAGCGGACACGTGCGGTTGATGAACCCTTCGGAAAAAAAACTGCTGGCCTGTTTTCGTGACCTGCCTGACGAGGCACGGCAGACACTGATGGCATTCGCCGAGTTTCTCGCCGCGCGCCATGAACCGAGGGGGATGGAAGTGCAGGAGCCCAAACCCCGGGCGGCGCCTGAGAACGAGAGCGTGGTTGCCGCCATCAAGCGCCTCTCCGCTACCTACGACATGCTCGACAAGGGCAAGATGCTGCACGAGATCTCCTCGCTCATGGCCCAGCACGTCATGCACGGGCGCGCGGCCGTTGAGGTCATCGCCGAGCTGGAGACGGTGTTCGCGCAGAAATACGAGCGCTACCGGGAAGAAGCCGGGCAATGATCGAGACACTCTCCCGCTGGTACCGACGTTACTTTACCCATCCCCAGGCGGTATTGCTCGCCATCCTCCTCGTGGTCGGGTTCACCATCGTGCTGACCATGGGGCGCATGCTGGCCCCCGCCTTCGCCGCCCTGATCATCGCCTACCTGCTCGAGGGCGTGGTGCGTTTCCTGGAACGCCGCGGCGCGCGGCGCTTCAATGCCGTCCTGCTGACTTTCCTGCTGTTCATCTCGTTCATCATTTTCCTGCTGTTCGGCGTCATTCCCCTGTTGTCGGTGCAGGTCTCGGAGTTCTTCCGCGAACTTCCCACCTACCTGGCGCGCTGGCAGGAGAACCTCATGCAACTGCCACAGCACTACAGCTTCATCACCACCGAGCAGGTCGCCGAGATCATGGGACTCATCAAGCAGGAAGTGGCCGCGCTGGGCCAGCGCATACTCGCCCTGTCCCTGACTTCCCTGCCGGGGCTCATCACGGTGGTGGTCTACCTGTTCCTCGTGCCCCTGCTGGTGTTTTTCTTTCTCAAGGACAAGAAGGTCCTGCTCGGCTGGTTATCAGGTTTCCTGCCGCGGGATCGCAGCCTGCCCTCCGAGGTATGGCAGGAAGTGGACCAGCAGATGGGCAACTATGTGCGTGGCAAGGCCTGGGAGATCCTCATCGTCGGTCTTGCCTGTTTCATCGCCTTCGGCGTGCTGGGCCTGAAGTACACCATCCTGCTCGCCGTGCTCGTGGGCCTGTCGGTTATCGTCCCCTACATCGGCGCCGCGGTGGTGACCATCCCCGTGGCGGTAGTGGCCTATTTCCAGTGGGGCTGGAGCAGCGACTTCGCCTGGCTCATGGGCGTGTATTTCCTCATCCAGGCGCTAGACGGCAATGCCCTCGTGCCGCTGCTTTTCTCCGAAGTCGTCAACCTGCATCCCGTGGCCATCATCATTGCCATCCTCGTCTTCGGCGGCCTGTGGGGCTTCTGGGGCGTATTCTTCGCCATTCCCCTGGCGACCCTCGTCAATGCCATCCTGCGCGCCTGGCCGCGGACGGAAGAAACGGGCGAGCCGGCGCCGCTCCCGGCGAGCGACGGCGCATGAGCCGATCCCACCCTGCCGGGTGCGTATTGCGAATCCCCGGTTACATGAAAGTAACAGGATGAACTCACCTGCCCGTCTCCCAGCGGGGCGGCCCGGAAGCCAGTGAAGAACTACAACACCTCCGAGGCGTGATCCGCCAGCCGCGAGCGTTCGCCGCGCAGCAGGGTGACGTGGCCGCTGTGGGACCACTTGCGGAAGCGATCGACGACATAGGTGAGGCCGGAGGTCGTCTCGGTAAGATAGGGCGTGTCGATCTGGGCGACGTTGCCGAGACACACGACCTTGGTGCCGGGGCCGGCGCGGGTGACGAGGGTCTTGAGCTGCTTGGAGGTGAGGTTCTGCGCCTCGTCGATGATGATGAAGCGGTTGAGGAAGGTGCGCCCGCGCATGAAGTTTACCGAGCGGATCTTGATGCGCTGGGTGACGAGATCGTTGGTGGCGGCACGCGCCCAGTCACCGGGTTGTTCGTTTTGCGTGAGGATCTCCAGGTTGTCCATCAGGGCGCCCATCCACGGCGCCATTTTTTCTTCCTCGGTGCCGGGCAGATAGCCGATGTCCTCGGCGACGGGTACGGTAACGCGGGTCATGATGATCTCGCGGTAGATCTTCTTCTCCAGGGTCTGTTCGAGGCCGGCGGCGAGGGTCAGCAGGGTCTTGCCGGTGCCTGCCTGTCCGAGCAGGGAAACGAAATCGATCTCCGGATCCATGAGCAGGTTGAGGGCGAAGTTCTGTTCCCGGTTGCGCGCGCGGATACCCCACACGGCGTGCATCTCGCTGCGGTGGTCGGTGACGGTCTGTAACACGGCGCTGTCCTCTTCCACCCGCTTTACGATGGCCTCGAAACGGCGCTCATCGTCATCGTGGAAGAGGAATTCTCCCGGCATCCAGCCGGCCACGTCCGTGCCGCTGACGCGGTAACAGGTGTGGTCGTCCTCGCGCCAGGACTCCATGTTCTCGCCATGGGTCGCCCAGAAATCCGCATCCAGTTGCCGGTAGCCGGAAAACAGCAGGTTGACGTCTTCCAGTACCTGGTCGTTGTAGTAGTCTTCCGCCTGCAGGCCGACGATGGCCGCCTTGATGCGCAGGTTGATGTCCTTCGACACCAGCGTGACGCGTACTCCCGGGTACTGGTCCTTGAGGGCCAGGCAGGTGCCAAGGATATCGTTGTCCGGCTGGTTGCCCGGCAGGGATTCCGGCAGGCGGTTGACCAGCGTGCGGGTCTGGAAGAACAGGCGGCCGGGTTCGACGTCCTCGTTCTCCCCGCGCAGGGCGCCGTTGGCGATGAGGGGATTGAGCACCAGGCCCTCGGACATGTCCACCGGTGCCGGGGCCTGACTCATGAGTTCATCAAGGAAGCGGCTGGTCTGGCGTGCGTTGCGCGCCACCTCCGAGGGGCCCTTCTTGTTGTTGTCCAGTTCCTCGAGCACGATCATGGGAAGGAAGACGTCATGTTCCTTGAAACGGAACAGGGCCGTGGGGTCGTGCATCAGGACGTTGGTGTCGAGAACGAACAGGCGGTTTGAATGTGGCTTCACCGGTAAGCGCTTCCAGTCGGTATGCGGGTCGTCGAATTCGGCCTGCCCTCCTGCGCGGGGGCAGGTCGGGCAGGACCTTCAGGCCTTTTTCGCCGCGCGGTTGAGTTCCTTCACTGCCTCGAGGACTTCGTCCACGTGGCCCGCGACCTTGACCTTGCGCCATTCCCTGACGAGGCGGCCTTCACTGTCGATGAGAAAGGTGGAGCGCTCGATACCGCGTACCTTCCTGCCATACATGTTCTTCATCTTGATGACATCGAACATCTGGCACAGTTTTTCGTCCTCGTCGGCGATCAGGTCGAAGGGAAATCCGTGCTTGCTGCGGAAGTTCTCGTGCGACCTGAGGCTGTCGCGGGAAACCCCCAGGACAACGGTATTCTGGCGCCTGAACTTCGCATGCTGGTCACGGAAGTCCTGGCCCTCGGTGGTACATCCCGGGGTGTTGTCCTTGGGGTAGAAATACAGCACGACGTTCTTGCCTCGCAGCTCCGCGCTACGGATCGTCTGGTCCCCGGTCGCCGGGGCGGTGAATGCAGGCAGCTTGTTGCCGAGCTTGGCCTTTTTCATTTTCTGCGTACTCTCCTCGGGCTTCAGACCTTGACGGGTTCGATGATGGCATCGAGATTCAGGCGATCACAGAATTCCATGAACTGTTCGCGCAGGCTGGCGATATGCGTGGACGCCGGTACCTCCACCGTCATGTTGAGGGAAAACATCTGTGTGCCGGTGTGCGCGGCACGGTAACTGCCGGTATAGAGATCATGGATATTGATGCCGCGGCTGGAGAAGAAGCCGGATAGCTGGTTGACGATGCCGGGGTGGTCGAGGGCAATGACCTCCACCGTGTAGGGGATGGCATTGACCTCGCCCTCGCGCGCCTCGGTGCGCCGCGTGTGAATGGTCAGGCCGAGGCGCTCCTGCATGTTGGGCAGGGTGTCCTCCAGCTTGGCGATGCTGTTCCACTTGCCGCTGGCGAGCATGATGAGGGCGAATTCACCCCCGAGCACCGACATGCGGCTGTCCTCGATGTTGCAGTTGTTGTCCAGCACCACATCGGACAGCTCGGTGACCAGGCCCGCGCGGTCGGGACCGATGGCCGAGATCACCAGGTAATTCGTGGCAGGCGGTTCAGACATGAGACTCCAGCTTGTTTCCCGTGGTTGGCGCAGGCGGCGGGTGGACGGGGTTGCCACCCGGGGGCCTATTGTAATCCGGTCTCATCCGGCAACACCACCTCGCGCAGGCGTTCCGCCGCCTCCTCGGGGCTGACGGTATTGACGAACAGCCCGGAGCCCAGCTCGAAACCGGTGGGGATGCTGGTGCGCGGGCAGATCTCCAGGTGCCAGTGGTAGCTATGCTCGCTGCCGGGGTAGTCGTCGCAGCGCGGGCGGGTATGCAGGAAGAAATTGTATTGCGCCCCGCCGATGACGGCATCCAGGCGCGCCATGGTGCGTCGCAGGAGCCTGCCCAGATCGTCGAGGTCCGCAGCGTCGGCGGCGAGGAAACTGGACTCGTGGCGCAGGGGCAACAGGTGGACCTCCCACTCGTAGCGGCTGGCGAAGGGCTTGATGGCGATGAAGCGTTCGCTGCGCTCGATGACGTACTGGCCGACGTTGATCTGGCGGACCACCTCGCCCGATTCACGATCATAGATGGTGGTCTCGAAGGTCAGCGCCTCGTCGATGAGGGTGCAGAAAATGCAGCGATGGTGCTTCTGGTAATACTGCTGGCTGTTGACGACCTCGTCGTGGACGTTCTGCGGCACCACCGGCGTGGCGATCATCTGGCTGTGGGTGTGGGCCATGCTGGCGCCGGCGGCGGGACCGAAGTTCTTGAACACCAGCACGTAGCGCAGGCGGGGATCGCTGTCGTAGAGGACGCGCATACGCTGCTGGAAGGTGGCAAACAGCCGGCTGAGATGTTCGCGCTTCATCTCGTGGACGGCGATGCCGTGGCTGGCATGATCGATGATGACCTCGTGGCGGCCGTAACCGTCGATGGCCTGCTGCAGGCCGAAGCTCAGGCCGCTGCCGGGCGCGGGGGCGTCGTCGCCCAGCACCGGGTAGAGATTCTCGACGATGCGGATCCGCCACTCGCCGTCCTCGGGGACGCGCAGGATCTCCGGCGGCGTCTGGTCCTCGTTGCCGCGGCAGAAGGGACAGGTCTCCACGTGGCTGCGGGTATCGCGCGGGGCGGGTTCCTCGGCCTTGCGCGGGCGCATGCTGCGGGCGGTGGCCACCAGGACCGATTCGCTGGGGACGATGGGATTGATGCGGATCTCGCGCACCGGCCGGCTGTTCTGCCGGGCGTCCTTTTCTGGGGGACTCGTGCTCATGCTGA
>JALTLF010000238.1 GCA_027005735.1 Chromatiales bacterium
CCCGCGCCTGCCGCGAGCGCGGTCTCTACCAGCGCGCCTGTGTGGACAAGCTGCTGGCGGCCCCCGAGGCACCGGCCCATTTCACCCGCCTGCAGGGCAGCAAGCTGTGGCACCTGGCCCTGCTGGAATACTGGTTGCAGATGCACGTGGACGGGGCGGGTTGAGGCGCCGAAGCCCCTCATTTTGGGGGGTTAAATACCGAGTATTACACTCAGGTATTTTCTGGTATAATGCCCGCATGTGACGCCGGGCCCTTGAATGGATGGCCCATGGCCCCCATTGGAGGGCAGGCGATATGAGATTAACAACTGAATGACTCGACTGAAGGTGAGACTATGGATGTAATGGATCGTATTCGTGAGCAGGTGGAAAAGAACCCCGTGGTGATTTTCATGAAGGGTACTCCCCAGCTGCCCCAGTGTGGCTTCTCCAGCCGCGCGGCCCAGGCCCTGCAGGCCTGCGGCAAGGACTTCGGCTATGTGAACGTACTGGCCGATCCGGAGATCTTCGAAAACCTGCCGCGCTTTGCCAACTGGCCTACCTTCCCGCAGATCTACATCAACGGCGAACTGATCGGTGGTTGCGACATCACCCTCGAGCTGTTCCAGAGCGGGGAGCTGAAGAAGATGGTGGAAGCCGCCCACGAAAAGGCCGCCTGAGGCGGTTTTTCATGCGCCATCGGAAGCCCGCCACCCTGGCGGGCTTTTTTGTTGGGGGCCTGAGAAAAACCTGATATTAACCACGGGGAGCACAGGGCAGGAGGACACAGAAGACTAACCACAGAGGACACAGAGAAAATCAATTGCAGCTACGGGGGCAGGGGGGAATGACGAGGCAACGTGCTTTGCTATTGTGCCCCGCGATCTCGGGAGGCCATGTCTATTCCTTGCCCGGAAAGAGTTCGCACCTGTCAACTGTACTGGAATTCGGAACACGTATTTAGTGCATCCTGCACGTCGTCCCTGCGGCTGACGGTCCGTAAACACCACCCCGGTGAGAGCCTGATGTCGGTAAACTGTAGTGGAATTCGGAACACGTATTTAGAAACTCGCCTCTTCACTGGCACGCGGGTTCACCGGCCGGCCCATTTTCTCGTCCCACTGGTTGACGATGGCGCAGAAGATCTCGGCGGTGCGTTCGGCATCGTAGCTGGCCGAATGGGCCTTGTCGGAATTCCACTTGATGCCGGCGGCGGCGGCGATGCGCGCCAGCACCGTCTGGCCGTAGGCCAGCGCGCCGAGGGTGGCGGTATCGAAGGTGCTGAAGGAATGGAAGGGGTGTTTCTTCAGACTGGAACGTTCCACCGCGGCCTTGAGAAAACCGAGATCGAAGAAGGGGTTGTGTCCCACGAGGATGGCGCGCGAACAGGCGGTCTCCTTCAGCAGGGCCTCGATGGGCTCGAAGATCAGCTCCAGCGCTTCTTCTTCCGGGCGGGCGAGGCGGAAGGGGTGGTGCGGGTCGATGCCGGTGAAGTCCAGCGAGCGCTGGTCGAGGCGCGCGCCGGGAAACGGCTCCACGTGACAGTGCAGGGTCTTCGTCGCGCGGAGGCGTCCCGTCTCGTCGGTGACGACGGGTACCGCGGCGATCTCCAGCAGGGCGTCGGTCTGGGGATTGAAGCCGCCGGTCTCCACATCGACCACCACCGGCAGGAAGCCACGGAAACGCTTGGCAATCGGATTTTCGGAATCAGGCATGGCGAGAGCTTAACCAATCGACGGCTAAAATGCGATGTGCCCCACCACACTCGTGGTCGCGCGGTGCCTCAGTCACGCAGGGACCAGTCCAGGGTCTCGCCCGCGGCCAGGGGCACGAGTTCCCCCTCGGGCCAGGGCAGTGTCGCGGGCACCGTGTGGGCCTCGCGCACCAGGGTCAGGGTGCCGGTATTGCGCGGCAGGCCGTAGAAGTCGGGGCCGTGGAAACTGGCAAAGCCTTCCAGCCGCGCCAGGGCACCGGCGGCCTCGAAGGCCGTGGCGTAGAGGGCCATGGCGTCGCGGGCGGAATAGATCCCCGCGCAGCCGCAGGCCGATTCCTTTTTGTTACGCGCATGGGGCGCGCTGTCGGTGCCGAGAAAGAACTTCGGATTGCCGCTGGTGGCGGCCTCGATGAGCCGCCGGCGATGGCGTGCGCGTTTGAGCACTGGCAGACAGTAGTAGTGCGGCCGGATGCCACCACGGAACATGGCGTTGCGATCATGGAGCAGGTGATGGGCGGTAATGGTGGCGGCGACCCTGTCGCCCGATGCCTCCACGAAGTCCACCGCCTCGGCGGTGGTGATATGCTCGAAGACCACGCGCAGATCCGGCAACTGGTCCAGCAGGGGCTTGAGTACCCGATCGATGAAGACCGCCTCGCGGTCGAAGATGTCCACTTCCGCATCGGTGACCTCGCCGTGCACCAGCAGGGGCATGCCCAGCCCGGCCATGGCCTCCAGCGCCGCGCGGGGCTTGCGCAGATCGGTGACGCCGGCATCGGCATTGGTGGTGGCGCCGGCGGGGTAGAGTTTCACCGCGTGCACCAGGCCGCTCTCCCGGGCGCGATGGATTTCCTCCGCCGTGGTGGTGTCGGTGAGATAGAGCGTCATCAGCGGCTCGAAGCTCAGGCCGTCGGGGACCGCGGCAAGGATGCGTTCGCGATAGGCCAGGGCCTGTGCCGTGGTGGTCACCGGCGGCACCAGGTTGGGCATGATGATGGCGCGGGCGAACTGGGCGGCGGTGTGCGGCACCACGCAGGGCAGGGCCGCGTCGTCCCGCACGTGCAGGTGCCAGTCGTCGGGACGTGTCAGGGTCAGGGTCTGGGGCGCCATGGGGTTCCTCGGGTTTGCGTCATTATGCCACGTCCGCGACCTGGCGGGCACAGGCTTACCAGTGGTAACGGGCACGCAGCACGGTGGCGGAGGCGGTCTCGAGGAGTGGCGCAAGGAGGGTGGCCTCGCCGACATCCACGTGGGTGGCGGCCAGTTCCACTATCCAGTCGTCCTGCAGGCGGTACGTCAGCGACAGGCTGGTGGTGGTCACCCGTCCCGGCTGTGAGCGGGCGGCGAAGGCCACCACGCTGAGGGTCTGGTTGAGGAAGTCGCGGCTCCAGCGTGCCGCGAGTTGCCAGGGATCGTCCGTGGTGGCAGCCACGGCGGAAGGATACTGGCGAAAATAGCGGCTCGCTTCCAGCGTCAGGCGCCAGTCCTCGGCGGCGTTGTATTCCATGCCGACGCCCAGGTCGAGGCTGTCCACCTCCACGCCGTTGGTGTCCGAAGGGCGAATGCCCTGTTTCCATGCCGCTTCCACTTTCCACAGGACATTGTCGCGTACCCGGCTCAGTCCCCAGGCGGCCATGGTGTAACGCGGGTAGACGGCGCGCAGGCGGGGTACGGGGAAGAGCGCCGTGGTCTCGAAGGCCGGGTCGTTCTGTACCAGGCTGGCGAGGATGTATTCCTGCTCGATGTCGCCGTGGGCGTGCTGGTAGCGCAGCACCACCTCGCCACGTGCGAAATAGTCCGGGGCGTCGTCGTCCAGCACGAAGTTGGTCGTACCGAGCAGGGCGGCGACCTGCTCCCCGAGGCCATCCACCGGGTAACGGGTCACCTCGGCGCGCGCGTTGACCCAGGCATGCAGACTGCCCGCCCCCGAGAAATGCGAGACGGCCAGCACGGGCTGGCCGAGGCGTGCATCTTCGGGCGCGGTCCAGGCGGGTTCGGAGAAATCCCAGGGGGCGAAGACATCGCTGATGGCAACGATGTCCATGAAGCCGAGGTTGATCACCTGGTAGCCACCCAGCACGGCCCATTGTTCACCACTGCTTTGCAGGAACAGGGAGCGGATACGCATGCGGCCGGTGTGATCCCTGCCCGCCGGGGTGAAACGGTCCTGGCTGCCGTAGACACGCAGTCTGGCATCAAGGGAGAAAAAGACCCTGTCGCCGATGAGTCCGTCCCATTGCGGGCGCCAGGCAAGACGTTGCACGATGCTGCCGCCTTCCTCGGCCCAGCCGTGCTCGTAACTCAGGCTGTGGCGCCAGCGCGTATCACGGGTGGTGTCCACGCCATCGGCAGTGGTGACGTCGAAGTCGAGGTTGTCGAAGCCCTCGCTTTCCGCGGCCAGTACGTTCAGGGACGATGCCGCGAACAGCAGGACGGTGGCGATCCGGCGAAGCATGCGGGATCACTCCGTCCCCAGGCGCGCGCGCAGGGCCTCGAGGCGCCGCTCGCGGAAGGTGCCGTCGGTGAGGGTGCGCAGGGTGAGCAGTTCGTCGTCCACCACCGGATTGATGACGATGGACTCGGTCTTCATGGTGGTAATGCGCCGGGTCTGCACGTTGTTGACATTGAGGC
Source organism: Chromatiales bacterium (assembly GCA_027005735.1). Classification (GTDB taxonomy): domain Bacteria; phylum Pseudomonadota; class Gammaproteobacteria; order CAMYNG01; family CAMYNG01; genus HyVt-448. Next base: position 4,325 of record JALTLF010000238.1, read on the forward strand.
GCCCGACCACCCAGATACCGTCCTGCCGGAAGACATTGGACATGGTGATCTGCTTCACCGGCCTGCCACCCCGATCATAGAGCAGCACCCGCAGGGTGAGCATGCGCTCCCTGTCGATCCACTGGATGGCGCGGCTGTAGTTGCTCCTGCGCGCGCGCTTCGGCGTGGGGCGGCTTTCGATGACCCAGGTGGGGCGGCCATCCCATTCTTCCTCGCGCAACAGGGTATAGACGTAGTCCTCGGTATGCGGGCGCTCGATGTCCTCGTAGCCGATCTCCGAGCCGAACAGGGTGCCGCGCTTGGGTTCGTTGGCCTTGCCCGACACCAGGCGCTTGACCTTGCCCAGCGCGGAGAGGTACATCCACTGATCGGTCTCCCTGTCCGGGTCGTCGTAGTCGTACTGCAGGAAGCCGATGCCCCGCTCGGCGGCGGGTTCGAGCACGATGGTCACGCCGCGGGTATCCTTGCCCTCGGGCCCGAAATCCTTTTCCACGCCTTCCAGGACCTTGACGCGCGGGCGTTCCACGCATTTGATCTTTCCACCCTGTTTGCGGTAGCGGCAGGTGGCAATGACCGAGCGCGTGTAGCGGGCCTCGCCGTCGTCGCGATCGATGACCTGCTGCATGATGGCGCGGGGATCGGGCGCGGCAGCGACGGGTGGGGGCAGGGCGGCAAGGAAAACCAGGCCGACCAGCAGGGACAGGGTGAACGGGTTAAATACCTGTTCCAGGCCCCCGATTGCCTGAGAGTAAAGGGCTGCACCCTCTACCTGCCTCTCGCCGGGGCGGCATTTACGGACACGCGACAAATACGTCCCTGTACGCTCGACAGCCGCATTCCTGCGGCTGACGGTCCGTAAACGCCGCCCCGGCGAGAGTTTGATTGCTGCACACTGTAGTGGGAGCTGGAACATGTATTTAGGGATCTTCATGCGGCCTCCGCCCGCGGGGCGGGTTGGGGCACGGCGCCAAAGCGCGTGCGGGTGATCTTGAGCAGGGCCGGCAGGAGCAGGAGATCCCCCGCCAGCGCGGCGAACATGGCCAGCGAGGCGAGGCCGCCGAAGTGCTTGAGGCCCTGGTGGTCGAGAAACAGGAAGGTAAAGAACGAGCCCGCAAGGATCAGGCTGGTAAAGGTGATCGCCTGTCCCACTTCGCGGAAGCTGTCGCGGATGGCGCGGTCGATGTCGCCATGCTGCCGGACGAGGGCACGGTAGTGGGTGAGGAAATGGATGGTGTCATCCACGACGATGCCGATCATCACCGGCGCCACCAGCAGGGTATCGGCGTCGATGTGGATGCCGAGATATCCCATCAGGCCGAAGACCACGACGATGGGAAAGAGATTGGGAAACAGGGCGATGATGCCCACGCGCAGCGAGCGGAAGGTCAGCAGCAGGACGATGGAGATGGCCGCCAGGGCCATGGCAAAGCCCTGGATCTGCGACCAGCTGATGTAGTCGAGTACGCTGACCAGCAGGCTCAGACCGCCGGTGGGGGTGATCTGCAGGGCGGGGTATTTTCCCCTGAGCGTGGCGAAGCGTGCATCCGCGTATTGCTGGATGTCGCGCATCAGTTGCATGTAGGCGCGGGTGCCGAGATTGCGGAACACCACCGTGACGTGTGCTTCGCGATAGTCATCGGAGACCACGCGGCGCCGATCCTTTGGGTTGGCATTGGAAAACAGGAACAGGGTCTGGCGCAGCACCGTGGCGTCCTGCGGGATGGTGAAATACTCCGCGCGACCGCCATTGAGCGAGCGGTTGGCGTCCTTGACCACGTCCACGATGGAGCGCGTGCGCACCACCACGTCCCCCATCTCGCTCAGCAGCCACTGTTGCAGCTCGTCGAGGGCATTGAGCATCTCCGGGTCGCGCATGGCACCGTCGGTACGCGTGGTGATCATCAGTTCCAGCGCCATGGAGCCCCCCATGGCCTCGCCCGCCTTCTCCTGCGCCACGCGAATGGGCGTGCCTTCCTTGAACAGGGTGATGAAGTTGGAATCGACGCGGACCTGGGCGACCCCGCCGAGCAACACGACGATGATCACGGCAAAGACGGCGATGTTGAGCATGGGGCGTTGGTAGCCCCAGTGTTCGATGCGGCGCAGCATGGCCTGGATGAAGTGGACCTCGCCCTGGCGCGTCGCTGCCTTCGGCACCGGCGCCCAGACGTCCAGCATCAGGGGAAGGACGAAGATCGACAGCATGAGGGCGAACAATACCCCCAGCGCCGAGGCGAGGCCGAAGAGCTGGATGGGTACCAGCGGCACCAGCAACAGGGCCAGCATGCCGAGGCCGGTGGTGAGGCTGGTGAGCAGCACCGCCAGCCCCGACTTGCGCATGGTGGCGCGCAGGGCTTCGCGGTGATCGCTGCCCTGGTTACGAAAGTACAGATAGCCGGAAAGGATATGGATGGAATCTGCCACGCCCACGGCCACCACCAGCAACATGACGACGTTGATCATCATGTTCATGCGAATACCGAGCCAGCCGAGCACGGCCACCACCAGCAGGGCGGAAGCGATGATGATGAGCTGCGGCCACACCACCGCGGCCAGCGAACGGAACAGCAGCCACTGGATGAGCATGATGAGGATGAGGCTGATGACCATCATCATGGCCATTTGCGGAATGAGTTCGTTCATGAAGTAGCTGTTGCCGATGGGATTGCCCAGCGGGTAGAGCTCCAGGGCCCGGGTATATTCGGGCTTGAAGAGAATGGCATAGAGTTCCTCCACGAAGGCGGTGTACTCGGAGACCTGCGGCGTGGGAAATACCGGCATGGCCTCGTCCGCGGGCAGGGTGTCGCCGGCGTCGATGGTGGTGACATCGAAGCCCGCAGCAGCGGAAAAATCGTCGCCGGTCTCGAAATCGGTCACCGGCGCGGGCACGGCGCGAAAGTCGGTGCGAATGATGATGCCGCCGTAGCTGCCGTCGGGGGAGACATAGGTGCGGGGATAGTAATAGTGCGCCATCGCCGCGCGGCGCAGGGCCTCACGCTCGGCCTCGTTCCGGGGCAGCCTCTCGCCGATGAAGGGACGCGAGATCAGCGCATCGTCCGAGGCCTCCAGGTAGGAGACGTTGATGAGGGAAGTGACATCGACGATGTGATCCAGTGGCGAGCGCTCGCCAGATTGCAGGGAGAGACGATAGTTGAGCAGATCTTCCTGGATGCCGCGCAAGGCGCGCAGGGACTGATCGGAAAAGACGTCACCGTCCCTTGCGCGATAGACCACATAGATGGATTCGTCGCCGCCGAACTGGGCGCGAAAGGCATCGTAGGCAAGGCGTACCGGATCCTGGCGCTGGAAGAACTGTTCGTCGGAGAAATCCAGTTCAAACAGCAGGGCGCCCGGCAGGATCCCGCCGAGCAGCAGCAGCGTGAGTATCCAGATCCGGCGGCGCCGGGCGCGCAGGCACTCGGGCAGGCTGGCAAAGAAATCCGACAGGCGCCGTGCCTGGCTGTTGGCGTGAGTGGGCATGGGGTGTCCTCAGGCCGGGCCTTCCCCGTCGGTCCAGATTGTTTCGCCGACGAGGCGCTCCACGGTGCGCGCATAGGCGTCGATATCCAGTTGCGGGTTGATGAGCAGCTGGGTGTGCAGGCCCTGTACGATACTGAACAGTACCTCCGCCAGCGCGCGCGGATCGACCTCGGCGGCCAGTGTCCCCGCCGCCTGCGCCTCCCGGATGGCGGTGACGATATGGTCGAGGATGGTCTCCTCGTACATGCGCGCGTAGTCCGCCATCAGCGCCGGGTTGCTCAGTGACTCGGCGAGGAACATGGCATCGGTGCGCAGCATGTCGCGCAGCGTCGGATCCTTGCAGCGCAGCAGGAAGGCGCGCAGGGTCTGGCGCATGGCCGCGCGGGGATCCGGCGGGGTGCCGTCTTCCGCAAGGGGCGCGCCGGCGGCGAAGGCCGCCTGGTTCTGTTGCTGGCACCAGGCGTTGATGGCGGCGATGATGGCCTCCTTGTTCTCGAAATAGGAGTACACCGCCCCGGGGCTGAGACCGGCGCGGTCGCAGATGTCGCGGATGGTGGTCTTCTGGCAACCCTTTTCGCCGAAGCATGCCAGCGCCGCGCGAAGGATCTGTGCCTGCCGTTCTTCCTTGTGCTTGTCCGAGACCCGGGGCGCCATGTTGTTCTCCCTTCTAAAAAAACGAATGCTCGTTCGTTATATAGACCAGTAAGGGAGGGCTGTCAACGTCGGCCCCCAGGGCGTGTTCGGCTAAGCATTCTGAAAGCACCGGCGGTGGGCGCAGACAGGCCGCAAAGCCTGTATAGTTTGAAGGCAGGAGACAAGGGTTCTGCGGGTGGTGACATGAAGACAGCGACACTGGTGCAGCAGTCCGTGCGGATCGAGGGGCGTCCCCTGGAACGGGAACTGGCCCGCCGGCTGGCGGAGGTGCTGGCCGCCGAGTCCCTCGCCGAGCCCATGCTCATTGCCTGGTACGACGGGCAGAAGGGCGAGGAGCACCCGGAGGTGCCCGAGTGCCAGCACAAGCCCGGCTGGCTGGCCTATGCCGAAGGCCACGGTGGCCGTCTGCGCGTGGATGTCAACGAGGGCGAGTTCAGTTTCGTCTTTACCGATGCGGGGAATCCGGAGTAGATGCGGTGTAGCCTGTCTGGAGGCGAGGATAGAAATGCCCGCGGGACCTCTCAGTCCCGCAGGCGGCTTGCCTAGTTACTCATCTGCATGAAGGTAATGATGTCGCGCGTTTCCTGTCCGGTGAGGCCGGCACGCACGCGCATGTGGAAACTCGTCGTGATCCACTGGTCGTCGCGCAGCTCTGGCGCCTCGCGCAGGTT
>JALTLF010000239.1 GCA_027005735.1 Chromatiales bacterium
TGATGTTGTCCACGCCGTCGCCGTCCGGATCACGTCGCGCATCATCCACGAAGCGGGATGTCCCGCGAATGGTCTCCCAGTCATCGCTCATGCCGTCCAGGTCACGGTCATTGTTGGACAGGGGATCAGTCTGGTTGGCGACTTCCTCGCCGTCCTGGATGCGGTCGCCATCCGTATCCGGGTTGGCCGGACTGGTGCCGGTGGTAAACTCGTCGATGTTGCTGAGTCCATCACTGTCCAGATCCAGCGCGGCATCATCGACCAGGGGATCGAGGCCGTCGAAGCGCAGCTCCCAGCCATCCGGCATGCCGTCACCGTCGCTGTCCTCGTTGAGCGGATCGGTGCCAGCGGCCACTTCGGCGCCATCGGTGGCGCCGTCGCCGTCGGTGTCGCGGTTCAGCGGATCGGTGCCGGCGGCGATCTCGTCCCCGTCCGTGAGACCATCACCGTCGGTGTCGGTGACCGTGGGGTTGGTACCCGCCGCCAGTTCGTCCACGTCCAGCATGCCGTCGCCGTCGTAATCCGAGGTCGCCGTGGCGACGATGACATTGGCGAAGTCGTAGAAGGCCTGTTGCCGGCCGGTAACACTGTTGGCGCTGGTCACCCCGAGGCGGAGGGTGTACACCCCTGCGCTCAGGCCCGCGGTCTGCCAGGTGCCCAGTGCGGTATCCATCGCACCACCGGTATCGGAAAGTCCCGTGGGCTGCCACAGACCCTGGGCATCACAGACGAAGAAATCGGCATCGGTACAGTAGTCCACGCTGTACGTGGTACTGACACGGGTCGAGTCACGCCCATTGACGGTGTCACCGCGCAGGGGCACATCGCCAAACACCATGTTGTACTCGTTGCCCAGCGAGGCGAGACGGATGGCTGTGGGCGAATACAGCGGGTCGCCGTAGAGAATACCGCTGTTGTAGCCCTCGGCGAACCACACTGCATCACCCAGTGGCAGACCACGCATGAAATAGATCATGGTCTCCAGGGGGTGCCGTGAGAAAGAATGTCCGCCGGACTGGTGGTGGCTGAGGCTGCCCCAGAAGGCCACGCCATTGAGGCGGCTGAGGAAGTTGGCGGCATGGTCGCCGGTGGCCACCTGCTTGTGGCCATCGGTGAACCCCGGGTTCTTCAGGGCCAGGGCAATGTCTCCGGCGGCATCGATCTTTGCCAGGCTGACGTTGTCGATACCTACGCCACCGCTATAGGCGGCATTGCTGGCGAGGTAGAACTGGATCTGCTGGTACTGGCCATCCCAGTCTACCGTGTGGTTGGCATTGGTATGATCAATGGTCAGCACCGCTTCGGCGGTCTGCCAGCCGGTATCGGTGCCGGCGGGAATACTGAGCGTGGCATTGACACGCCCGTAGGTGACCCGCTTGTTGCTGTTTTTCTCCCATACACTCAGGTAACCCTGCAGGACAATGTTGCGGCTCAGGCCCTGTGCGCGGTAACGGAAACGCACGCGGAATTGATCGGGTGCGGCGGGATCGGAGGTCTGCACACTGGCGAAGCGGTAGATCTGGCCCAGCTGCACGCGCTGTACGCCGGGACAGGCGGCATCCGGTGCCTGGCCGATGAGGGCCGAGGACGAGTAACAGGTGGGTGATGCCACTTCGTTGGTATTGCGGAACCACAGGCTGAAGCTGTCACCATCGCCCTCATCCTCGCGCACCTCGGCGCGGCCGAGCTGGAAGCCCTCGGCGTTGCCGGTATCCCAGCCGGTGGGAGAAACATGGTAGAAGGAAACCGGGAAAGACTGATAGTTGTAGCCCATGAAACCGTCGGCCACACCGACACAACGTGTGTCGATCTCCCGGTACACGTCAGTGGAAGCCGCCCGGCAGGAGGCCTGCTCTGAAGCCGGCAGGTTTTCGCACAATGTGTTGGTGCAGGAGGCATTGCGCCGCCAGTTGAGAAACTCGTTGAAATTTCCTGTGGTGGGCTGACCATCAAGATAGCCGAGATAAAGCATGGCATCGTCGGCCAGCGGCATGCGCGAGGCGGCGCGTGCCGGAGGTGGATCGTTGGCGCCGTTGACGCCCACGGCCAGTTTGACCGTACAGGACTGGGGCGCCTTGCCCTCGGCGGTGTTCTGGCCAAAATTCAGATAGTGGCCGGGATCGGTGTAGACACCACAGACGGGATCCTGTTCACCAAAGATGCCAAGCTGATAGCGCCATGGATCGCCCGCGCCGTTATAGATATTGGCCTGACCCGCGGAATAATCCTTCCAGCGCATACCGGTGGGGCCGTTGAGGCCGCTGTAACCGGTATAGGAGTAAATCTTGCCGTAGAGGCCGTTGGCCTCGGCGGCGAGAGTGCGGTCGATGACCGCCATGGCGCTCTCCAGCGTAATGCCGTCCAGACGGCCGATGATCAGTTCGTTGTCCACCGACGGATCGACCACTCGCATGCCGCTACCGTCGCCGAATGCGCGGGCACGATTCTGGGAGATCGTCGTGAAGGCGACATCGTTGGCGAAATAGTTGACGAGCCAGTACTTGAGGTAGTTGTCGACGCCGGGCGGCGAATTGGGAAACCACAGGTTTGAATTGTCCACCCGCATGCGCGTGGGCACGCCGCGTGTGGTGACGAGATAACGCACGCGGGTGGCGGCGCGCAACTGGTCCATGCTCGCCTGGCAGTAGTACGGCCCGTCGCCATCGGCACAGGTGGCGGGAACGAAATTGGGGTCCCGGGCGGCGATACGCGCCTGCATGGCGGCGATGATCTGATCGCGCAGGACACGAAACTCGTCCCAGGTGATGAAATAGCTCGCCGGCGCGCGGATATGGACGATGTTGTTCTGCCCCAGGCCGCGGCGCTCGGCGTAGTAGCGACCCAGTTCGCAGGAACCCAGGGCGTTGTCATTGACGATGATCAGGACATCGTCACGCGCGCCCGTGGCGGGCAAGGTGGCGTCGCAGTCGGCCTGCGCGGCGGTGGAATACAGGAACAAAACAGACAGAAACAGGGCGAAAAACGCCCCGGTACCAGCGGATCGCGTAACCATCTTCCCCTCCAATGCTTCGAGTTATTGTTGTCTCGCGTCGCATTGCGCACTGGTAACCGGGCCATCTGCACGCGTCCCTGGTTCCCCCGCCTCATCCCCGCTGGCAGGGCTGACCACAGGCCGGAAAAAACTTTCTAGCACAGTGATGCGCGACACACAACGACCCGGCCACCGATCTGTGAACGAGCGCATGGTTTTCGAGGAAACGGTTGATACGGGAGACGCGCTGGGCGACATCTTGTGTAACCTGAGGCACACAAAGTGCCGGGCATGGCACCTGCTGTCCCGGAGCATGAAGGAAGACGGAGCCTAGCGGGGCGAAATACGTTTCACCAGCCGTTTGCCGGTCAGGACATGCAGAACCAGCTCACTCAACATGGCCAGCAGGATAAAGCCCACGAGGATGATCAGCACCCCTTCGTCCCTGCCCAGCACGTAGTTCAGGGCAAGAAGGAGCGCGCAGGCACTCAATACGATGGCCGTCCATATCAGCAGCCGCGAGGCGCCGGTTTCGTTGATGAGCTTCAGATGCCCCAGGTGGGTGACGGTATGAATCGACAGGATGAGGATCGAACCGGTGGCGGCGATCTGACTCAGGTCGAAGAGCAGCGTCAGGATAAGCACCAGCAGGCCGCTGATCACCAGGCCTTCGCGGCTGTGGCCAATGGGCCTGCCATAGATGGCGGGCAGTTCGCCGTCTTTCGCCAGCTGGTAGCTGACATTGGTTACGGCGTACAGGTTGGCATTGATGGCAGAGGCGGTGGCGATGAGGGCCGTGACGGCAACCACGGTGTAACCGATGTGACCGAATACCGGCAGGGCGGCCTCGGCCAGGGCGGCATCTTTGGCGGCGATGACGCGTTCCGTGGGCAGGTTGCCGAAGACGGCAAAGGCCACCGCCACGTAGAGCAGCATCACCAGCAGAACGGCGATGAGCATCGCGCGCGGCAGCGTGCGCGCCGGATCGGGCATGTCCTCGGCGGTATTGGTAATGACACGGAAACCTTCATAGGCGAAGAAGGTGATGGCGAGACTGAAAAAGATGTCCCTGACCGGTGGATAATTGTCTGGCGAAAGCAGCGCTGGTTTCAGGTTGGCGATCCCCGCGATGGCAAGCCCGCACAGAACGAGAAACTTGATCGCCACGGTGAGTCGTTCCCATATAGCAACATCGCCCGGTCCACGCAGGTTGACGAGGACGAAAAAAACCACGATGCCGACGGCAAAACCATTCTGCACCAGTGGCACGTGCTCATGACGCGGAAAAAAGGTGGCGGCATAGTTGCCAAAGGCGCGGGCGATGAGACTCAGCGAGACCACCGCCGCCAGGTAGAGTATCACGCTCATGGTACCGGTGAAGTAACCGGTGCCGAAGGCCTGGCTTAGATACTCCACGATCCCCCCCGAGGAAGGATAGCGTGCCCCGAGGCGACCCAGCGAGTAGCCGCTGAGGAGGGCAATCACGCCACCGGCAACGAAGGAAATATAGACGGCACTGCCGGAGATGGCACTGGCCTCGCCAAGCAGGGCGAAGATCCCGGCGCCCACCATGGCCCCGATCCCCATGGCGACCGCGGACCACAGACCGATGGGCTGCCGGGAATGATGCATTCAGCCTCCCTGAGCCCGCGAATCAGCAACCATCACGAGTCGCTACCACGCGCCTCGGCGAGGTGTTTGCCGATACCGGCATCGTCGGGTGCAAGCCGCGCCGCCTCTTCCAGGATCGCCACGGCCTCTTCGCGCCGGCCGAAGCGCAACAGGATCATGCCCCAGGTATCCAGCACGGCAGGGTTCCCCGCCGCCTGCGCATAGGCCTGTTTGCCCAGTTCCAGAGCGCGCCGATCGCCGGCCTCCATGTAGAGCCAGGAAAGATTGTTGAGTACCGCGATGTCCCCGGGATTCTGTTCGAGCAGTTTTGCATAGTGACGCATTGCCTGTTTCTTGCGCCCGCTACGCTGGTAGGCGTTGGCCAGCAGGCGGCGTGCCCGCGCGTCACGGGGGTGGGCCGCCAGCCATTCCTCCAGTCCGGCCAGGGCCGCTTCCTGCCTGCCGGCGCGGAAGCGCGCCGCAAACAGGTTCAGGGCGACCACCTGCACCGGCTGTTTCTTCCACGCCGCTTCGTAGAAGGCCAGCGCCTCGCCGGGCCTGCCGTCACGCATCAGCGCATCGGCCTGCAGGCGCTCGGCCAGTGCCTGCCGTGGCCACTTCGCGCCGATGTCCGCCAGGGTCTGCTTCGCCAGTGCCGTATCGCCCACGGCGCGCGCCACCTGGTAGAGCACGATCCGCGCCGCCGCACTGTCAGGATTGACGCTGACGGCCTCGCGCGCCACGGGCAGGGCCTCGCGCGCGCGGTCCTTCGCCAGCAGCAGGCGCGCCTTGCTCACCAGAGGCAGTTCGGAGCCGGGGTCCCGGGCGCTGATCTGGTCATAGATCGCCAGGGCGTCGTCGATGCGCCCCTGGGCCACGCGCACCTGTGCCAGCAGGTACAGGCCATCGCGCATCTCGGGCTGCAGGGCCAGGGCCTCGTGAAGATACTTCTCCGCCGTGGACGGCATGTTGCGGGCCAGGTAGTACTGCGCCAGCACGAGGCGTGGGCCCGACACATCCGGGTGACGCTGCAGGTGGGCCTGCAGGCCGTCGAGCACCGTCTTGCGCTCCGCCGCGGTACGCACGCTCATCAACATGCCCGCCGCGGCGGTGGCACTGTCCACCTGCTGGCCAAGGACGCGCTGGTACTGCGCGCGCGCCGCCTCGAGCTTGCCCTGCTGGCGCAACAGATCGGCCAGCAGGAGGCGCGCTTCCACGTTGCCGGAATCGCTTTTCAGGGCCTCGCGCAGGGTATCGCCGGCCTCGTCCAGCCTGCCCACGGCCGCGGCGGTGCGGGCGTGCAGGAGGTGCAAGTCCGTGTCATAAGGCGCCTTCCTTACCCATCCGCGCGCGGACGCCAGCGCCTTGCCACCCTGCCCCAGGCTCAGGTAGGCCTGTAGCAGCAGGGGCCGGGCCAGTGCGCTGTCGGCATCCATGGCGAGGACTTCTTCGGCCAGTGCCGCCGCCTCCCGGGGCCTGCCGCTGAACAGGCTGATCCTTGCCAGCGCCAGCAACAGGGTCTTGCTGCGCCTGCCGTGCTCGCGGGCCCGCGTGAGATGGTGCTCGGCGAGCTGGTAGTTCCCCATGCCGAGGGCCGCGAGTCCCACCAGCACATCCAGCGAGGGATCCTCCAGCTCGACGTCGAGGGTGTCCTTGAGGAGGAGAAAGGCTTCCCTGGGACGACCCTGCTTGAGATGTATGGCGGCAAGCATCTTGCGCGCCGCCAGCGGTGAACTGTCTGCGGTGACATAGTCCGACAGGTAGGATTCGGCGAGGGTATAGTTGCCCTTCTGGTAATTGATGGCGCCGAGCAGGACGCCGCCGCCGGGGTCCCCGGGATGGCGTTCCATCACCGACTCGAGGACACTCTCGGCCTCGTCCAGCTTGCCGGCGCGAAGGAGTTCGAGTCCGCGCATGAAATCGGGCAGGGAGCGATCGACCTGGTATTCCAGTTGCTCGGCGAACTGCAGGGCATTGACCACCTTGCCCTGGGCGATCTGCGCGCGCATCATGCCCATCACGCTGCGCGAGCGCCGCGCCGGTTCGCGATCATGCTCCAGCGCCCGGGTAAAGGCCGCCTCCGCCTCCTCGTAGCGACCCTGCAGGAGGGCGATCTGGCCACGCCAGTGCCACAGGCGGGGATCGTCGGGCTGCATGGCCGCGACCTCGTCGAGCATCTGCAGGGCCACGTCCGCGCGGGCATCGGCGAGGTTGATACGCGCCAGGGTGATGAGGGCGTCGGCCCGCGGCGCGCCCTGATCCAGCGCCGCGCGCACGGCATTGCGCGCCGCCTCGATCCCGCCCAGTTGCAGGTAGGCGTCGGCGCGCAACAGACGCAGTTGCGCCTTTTGCGCGTCGGCCTCGGTGCGGATTTCCTCGCTGTAGCGCAGGGCCGCGGCGGCGCGACCCTGCAGGAGCATGGCGCGCACCACGTCCACCCGGGTCTGCGGCTCGCCATCGCCCAGTTTTATCGCCGCGCGCAGCACGCGTTCGGCCTCGGCGCCCTGCCCATTGGCCAGCAGCGCGCGGCCAATCACGCGATAGGCGGCGATGTTCTTCGGGTTATGGGCGAGAACCTTTTTGGCGGAAAAGATGGCCTCGCCGTACTGGTGATCCTCGAGAAAGAACTGCGCGCGGCGCAGACTCTCGCCCTCGACATCGGCCTCTTCGCTACAGGCCGCGAGCCATGCCACGGCCAGCAACAGCAGCACGCGCGCAAGTCCCGACTGTACAACAGGTTTCATCTGGCGTTTCCTTCTCCTGTCGGGTGATCCTGCCACAGTTCCGGGGAAGATTCCCTGCTGCCAAGTGCGAACAGGGCCGGAAAGCGATCGAGAAAGTCCATCATGGCCGCGCGCGCGGTTTCCGGATCCGTGCGTACCGGCAAGGCCACCATGATCACCCAGGCGCCGCGGTGTTCGAAGAGCACGTCTGCGACCTCGTAGAGCTTGGCCATGCGCGGCGAGGCGGTCACCCTGCCGCCGACCACGTACCAGCGCCACACCAGCCGTTCCTCGCCGCCGGGGCCCCGCAACAGGTACTCGTCCACCTCGTGGCCGCGAAAACGGCGCCGCGCGGGGGCGGCGAGGACGGAAACCCAGCGCCGCCCGTCCGCTACCCGGTTGTCCTGGTGTACCAGTTCCCCGCCCTGACGTTGGCGGGCGTACCAGGCGGCGAAGACCTCGCGGCGCTCGTAACCGTCCAGGTAGCTTGCCCGCCAGCGGCGCGTGGCCCCGACATAGAGGGGCTGCCAGCTGTCGCGGGTGTCGCGGGGCCCGAGGATCCCCGCGCGCGCAGCGGGCAGGCCGGCTGCCGCCACCGCCGGCGCCGCCGCCTGGCCGGTGGTCATCAGCACCAGCGGCGCGAGGCCGACGATCACCACGCCGGCCGCCGCAATGCGTCGTACTTCCGGCGTGGACAAACGGGGCGACGCGGGCATGGCCGCGCCTGCGGCGGCGCGGGGATCGGCCCAGCGCCGACCGAAGTAGAACATGGCCACGGCGATCACCGCGAAGATCGCCCAGCCGATGATGGCGTGATCGCGCACCAGCGGATGCTGCATGTCGGTGAAGTAGCCCAGCAGTGTGATGGCGAACACGCGCACGACGTTGCCCAGCACGGCGGCGGCGGCAAAGACGGCGATATAGACGAGGCGCTTTCGGTCACCGTGGTACATGTAACTGGCATAGAGCGTGCTCAGCGCAAAGGACACCAGCAGGAAGTTGAGACCGCTGCAGCTCTCTTCCACCTCGAAGCGGCCGTTGGGCAGGACCACGCTGAGGCCCTCGCGGTAGCTGGGGATGTCCACCAGCTCCAGCAGCCATACCGTGCCGTGCGCGGCGATGCGCTGCAGGGGCAGGTTGAGAAGCAGATCCCAGAAGGGCACGGTAAACAGCAGCAGGGTGAAGGGAAACAGCAGGCGCCGCGTCAGGGGCCAACCCCAGAAGTACAGGAACAGGCCGGGGACGAACAGGACGGTGGCGAGGTATTCCACCACCCGCACGTTGGCCACGCGCGCCGCCAGCCAGACCGCGGCGAGCAGCAGCAACAGGGCGAGGACGCCGTAGCGGGGTCCCGCATACAGGTGGCGCGACACTCGCCAGCGCAGGTAAGCGCTTGCCGCCGCCAGCGGCAACAGCAGGAAGGCATAGGAATAGGTGCTGGACTGCCACCAGAAGACGAACAGGCGCCACCAGCTGGTCGCGAAGGCCAGCAGGAAGATCCCCAGCAGGACCAGGAACAGGGCCCCGGGGGAGATCCCCGGCCCGTCGCTGGCTGACCGCTGTTCGCTGGACATCACTGCACTCCCCCCTGCCCGGATGGCACCAGTCTAGCGCCTGGGGGAAGAAAGAAAAGAGGGCGCCAGGACGGCGCGGTTCGCCGCCCCGGGATCCCCGTCCAGGCCCGTGGCAGTCCCGCTACCAGCCGAAAATGACGCCTTCCAGAAAGCGGTTGTGCCCCTCGTATTCCGCCTGGGTGGCCTTGACGAAGGACTTGGCCTTCTTGCCGCCGAAGCGCCTGACGATGGGCAGCGAGGCCGCCTGCACGGGGCCGGAGCGGGTCAGGGCCGCGGCCATCTGCCGCGCCTCGGCCGGCGACAGGCGCTTGCTCACCGTGATCACCTGGTTGGGTAGCGGGGGCGTGCGGTAGATGATGGCCAGGCCGGCGCGGTCCTCCGGCTTGAGTTTCTTCTTGTAGAAGGTGGTGCGGAGCACGAGGGCATCGCAACTGCCGCTGCGGAAACGCTTGTAGACCTTGCCCATGCCGCCGCGGATGCCGAGGATGATGGGCTGGCGTACCGGGTTGTCGAAGCGCGCCAGGACGCTGAGGGTGGACAGGTTGGGCGGCGAGATGCCGCAGATCTTCCTGCCGATGAGGTCCTCGGGCGTCTGGATGTCGGGATTGTCCTTCGCGCGCAGGAGATAGAACTCCAGTGTCCCCGGCAACTTGGCCACCACCCGGTGGCCGAGATGGGCCATGCGCCAGGAAGCGAAGTGGGGACCATCGAAGACGATGTCATAGGCATCCTGGCGCATGTTGCGCTGGTAGCGCAGCCAGTTCTGGGGATGTTCGTAGCGCACCTGTTTGCCCAGCAGGTGGCCGAGGGCTTCCGCCAGCGGTCCATAGAGCTTGGCGCCGGCGGCCGGGCTCTCGCGCGGCGGCGCGGTGAGGACCAGGCCTTCGGCCAGGGCGGTGGTGGAAAACAGGGCAAGGAATATCAATCCGGCAAGGCCATGCCGGGTGCGACGGATACTTGGCATGTCGAACTCCTTCAACTTGGTTATATTAATTTTTCAGTTTCCCTGTCCGACGAGGCTGGTGCCCCTGCGTCCCCATCCCCGCCCGCGATGCAAGCACGTGCGGGAGATCCGGACGCGGCGACTGGTGAGCACCCCCGGCCTCGTACCGCTGCCGTATATCCCTCTACGCCACTAAAGAATATCGGCCAGCGTCATGGTTATTTAAGCATACTGGCGCTGCCATCCCCGCTCCTGGCCGACAATCAGTGTGTTTGAATATGCTAATTTTACTTCTGGCCATACGCCGGGCCGAGAATTTCGCCCGGTCGTCGCCTTCCCTTGCCCCCGGCTTCATTTCCCGCGTCGTCCTGTACTAATCTAGACGGCGGTAGTGGGAGATAAATTCCCCGCCCTGCGCGATATTTCGTAACATGGCGCCTGCTTCGCCTCACGCTGGACCCGCATTACACCCATGCCCGTACACCTGCCCCTTCTCGATATCCCGCGCCCGGAGTACCTGCAGCGGCCACGCCCCCTGCTCAGGCCCCGCAAGCTGGTCCAGTGGCTGGAGACCTTGCCGGCCGCCAACATGGTGGAATCGGGCCGCGCCCTGATCCGCCAGCTGCACCTGATCAACTTTTCGGCCTACGCCGCGGAAGACCGCATTGCCCTGCTGCGCACCCTGCAGCCCCGGGCGCTGGAACTCATGGAGTCCCTGACCCACGAATTGCGCCATGCGGCCGTGCCGCCCAACCGCCGCGAAGAGGCCCTCGCCCAGGTGCGCCAGCAACTGGGCGATGAACTGGCCGCCGGTTACAAGCTCGTCGTCAGCGAACTCGCTCTCGGCGATGCCCACGACAACGGCAGCCGCGGGCTCCTGCACGAGGCCCTCTACGCCGCCGTGCACCTGCTCGCCCGGCAACTTGCCGGGGCCTACCAGCTCTACCAGCCGGAACCGGCCGGGACCTGGCGCGAACTCAACGAACTGGTGCGCTATGCCGAGCATTGCGGACTCCTCGAAGACGAATTCCGCGACGTCCCGGCGACGGCCCCGGCAGGGCGCAGCATCGATCACCTCTACAAGCAGATCCTCCTGCTGGCCCTCACCGAACCCTACAATCTCATGCAGGGCGAGGCCTGGGAGGCCTTCACCTTTGCCGGCCTGTGGGTGGAGCACCTGGAATTGCAGGCCGCCAACCGGCTGGCCATGGAGGACGAGTTCGTCATCGATCTCGCCCGCGACAGCGGCCCCTGGTTCTGCAAGGCCGACGATCTGCCGGACGACGGCCGCATCATCGATCTGCGCCCGCTGCGCGAGAAGATCAGTCTTTCCGTCAGCCATGCCCTGCGCCTGTCGCAACAACAGGCCGGCTCCCAGCATGCCATGCAGTTGCGCCAGCAACGCGACATGCTGCTGCGCATCGCCGACGCCTGGGAAGGGGTGCACGCGCGGCGCGCGCCGCGGCGCGCGGTGTCGGCGCGCATCCAGGTGGTCACGGGCCTCAACGCCTGTCACCACTTCAGTTCCCGTCAGCGGGAATTCACCCCGGAGATGGACGAGTTGCGCATCCGCACCCGGCGCGAGGAACACCAGCCCGATCCCGGGCGCGATCCCTCGCGCAGCGCCGAGGTGTTCGTCACCGCCTACCGCGAGGCCCTGCGCAAGGACCGCAAGCACGCCCATGGCCACTATTCCCGTATTCCCCTCAGCCAGAGCAACATCTCCAAGCACGGCATGGCCATCACCTTCGTCCCCGATGGCAGCGGCGCCACGCCCTCGCGCGTCGGGGAACTGGTGGCCTACCGGCTGGGAGTGCGCCCCGGGGAACGCTGGCACATCGGCGTGGTTCGCTGGCTGCGCCAGGACGCGGAACGCGGCGTCGAGGCGGGCATCATGCACATCGCCCAGACCAGCGTGCCGGTGGCAGTGCGCGCCACGGCGGGACCCGGTGCCGGCTCGGAATATTTCCGCGCCCTGCTGATCCCCAAGCAGGTCTCCATCCAGCAACGCCGCAGCCTGGTGGTGCCCGCGGCGCTCTATGACGTGGGCACGCGACTGACCGTCAACCTCGGCAAGCGCCTGTTCGAGGTTCGCCTCAGCGCCATGCTGCTCTCCACGCCCCTGTTCGCCCTCTACGAGTTCACCGACAGCGAGCGCCACTGAAAGCGCGGCCGGATCAGGGCAGCTCCCAGAGGATCGCGGCCCGCGTGGCGTACCACAGCACGTCCCGCGCCATCTCCTCGTGCGCCACGTTGAGCGCCGTGCGCACGCGCGCCGCCAGCGCCGCGTCCTGGCGCGCCCGGGCGACGCGCAGGCTGGTGGCCATGAGCATGGCCGAGGGTGAGGGGATGGGGCCGTCGGCGATGGCGGTCTGACCGACGCCGTACTTGAGCAGGGGCGCCTCCTCCAGCTGCCAGCCGCGTGCCCCGTAGAAACGCCGCCAGGCCTGGCCCAGGATGGCGTTTGCCAGCTCCAGATCCCGCGCCTCGCCACTGAGTCGCCACCAGTCGAACAGCCCCTGCGCCACCGCGGCGTAATCTTCCAGGCCGGCCTCGCCGAGAAAGCGCTCGCCCTGGCGGGCGCGATACAGTCGGTCGCCGCGCCACAGCCGCCCGACGAGATAGTCGCGTACCTCACGCGCCGCGCGGCGGTAGGCCTCGCCGCCTTCCCGCTGCGCGGCACGCGCCAGGGCCGACAGGGCCAGCCCGTTCCAGGCCGCAAGCTGCTTGGTGTCCTTTGGCAGCTCTCGCCGGGCACGCGCGGCAAGCAGTTTGGTGCGTGCTGCGTCGCGCAGGGCGCGCGCCCGCGCCAGGGGGATCTTCAGCTCGCGCGCCACGTCGGCCAGGGGCTGGACCACCACAAGGTGCTGGCCGTCTTCCAGGTCAGGCGCGGAGTCGAGCCCCCACAGGGCGTTGGCCACTTTCCGCTCCCGGGGCGTGAGCAGCCGCCCCAGTTCCACCTGATCCCAGAGGTAATAACCACCCTCCACGCCCGCGGCGTCCACCGCCGAGAGGCTGGCGATGAAGGCGCCATCGGTTCCGCGCATGTCGCGGATGAGAAAGTCCAGCGTCTCGCGCGCCACGTCCACGTAGTCCGGGCGCCCCAGGACCTCCGCCGCACGCAGATAGACGCTCGCCAGCAGGGCATTGTCGTAGAGCATTTTCTCGAAGTGGGGGATCTGCCAGTTGGGATCCACCGTGTAGCGGAAGAACCCGCCGCCAAGGTGATCATAGAGGCCCTGGCTGGCCATGCGGTCCAGTGTCAGGCGCAGGAAACGGGCGAGACGTTCATCGGGGTAGCGCTGTTGCAGGCTGAGCAGGGCCGCCAGCTGCGGCGCCATGGGGAACTTGCTCTGGTTGCCGAAACCACCGCCCATCTCGTCGGCCTGGGTGAGGGCCGCCTTGAGCATGGCCCGGGCAAGGCGCTCGCCCAGTCCGGGGGGCAGTTTCGGATCCCTGCCCACCCGCGGCGGATTGAGCTCGGCGGCGGCGGCGCGCGCCAGCTCCCGCAGGGAGGCGGCATCCTGCGCCCACTGTTCCTGGATGGCTTCCAGTACCTGGCGAAAATTGTCCGGCGGCAGGTACACCATGCCCACCAGCGGATAGCCCTCGGGGGTGATAAAGACGTTGAGCGGCCAGCCCGAGTAGCCCTGGGTACGTTCGAGGAAGTCGATGAGGCGGGCATCCAGGGCCGGCAGCAGTTCGCGGTCCACCTTGACGGGGATGAAGTAGCGGTTGATGAGCGCGGCGATTTCCGGGTTCTGGTAGCTCTCGCGCTGCATGACGTGACACCAGTGGCAGGCGAAATAACCGCTGGAAACATAGAGCAGCTTGTTCTCCTTCTTCGCCCGCGCCACGGTCTCGGCGTTCCATTCCTGCCAGTGCACGGGATCCCCGGCGTGCATGGCGAGATAGGGGGAGGGGTGGCCGGCGAGCCGGTTCTCCAGCCCCGCCGCCTGTCCCGCCAGCGCCAGCAACAGGACCGTGACGAACAAACGCGCGCCTTGCATGGTTTCACTCTGCTCCCGTGGTCGCGGCGACCCCGCGGGCCGCATGTCTTAGCATGAGACCACGAAACGGCGTGAACATTCCACGCCCCCGGAACGGTTTTTTTCCTGCCGCCGGCGTCTCAGAAACGCAGGCGCGCGGCGATCTGCCAGTCGGTGCGCGTGTAGTCCTCGGTGGCGAGGTTGGAGCTGTTGTCCGTCCAGATGATACGACCGGCCACGCTCCACTGCCGGCCCACCCGGTAGTCGAATCCAAGGCGCAGGCGCAGGCGGTCGTCCTGGCGCGCGATGCCCGCCAGCGAAGGATAGTCGCTGCGGCGAAACTGGGCCTCGGCATCCAGCCGCCAGGGACCGGTGAGCCGGCGACGCAGGCGCACGCGGAAGTCGTGGCGCGTGGGCGAGTAGCTGGCCGCGGCCTGATCCTGGCGGTCATTGAGCTCCAGCTGGTAACGGTAGCGCACCCGGCCAAGCGCGGTATCGCGGTGATAATCCACGCGGGCACGGTGGCGGCTGCCCGCCAGGTAGTTGAAGCCCGCGTCAGCGGCGCTGATGTCGCTGTAGCGGTAGCGCACTACCAGACGGTCCCTGCCGAGACTGCGCTCGGCGCGGAAAAGCAGGTCGGTGATGTCGAGGTAGTTGCGGGTGCCGAGATCACTGGTGGACAAGGCGAGTCCCGGTTCCAGTTTCCAGCCCCCTGCCGCCGTCAGGTAGTCGGCACCGAGGCGCAGGATCCGGTAGTCGCCGCCGGTAACGTCGGCGTAATCACGCTGGTACCAGGAACCGTTGATGCGCAGGCGGTTGCCCGGGCGGGCGGAGCCGTACAGCCAGGTCTCGAGATAGCTGTCGCTCTGGCGCGAGGGCGAGTTGTCCGGCAACAGCAGGACGTTGTTGTCCCTGCCCCAGGCAAGCCGGAAGCCGCCGCGCGCCTGCTGCCGCCCGGCGCCGGGTTCGATGGCATCGATCTGGCGGTTGGCCAGGGCGGTGATGCGCGGGTCACCGCTGTCACGCGAGGCACGCAGGAACCACTGCAGGGCCTCCTCGCGCCGCTTCTGCGCCAGGGCCACGCGTCCCAGGTTGTACTGCGCCAGCTGGGAAAACTTCGGATCCTTTTCCACGCGCAGGAAGTAGTCGCGCGCACGGGCATGCTCGCCGAGCCGGTAATAGCTCACCCCCAGGTTGAAGAACAATGCCGGGCGCGTATCGCCGGCCCGCTCGGCACGCTGGAAACTGCGTACCGCCTTGCGGTAATCGCCGCTCCTGAAATAACGCACCCCGTCTTCGAAGTTACCCGCCATTGCGGGATCGATATGGAATGTGAGGCCCACCATCAGGAGGACGACAAACAGACCGGAACCACGGAACTTCATGATACTTCCCCTGCACAAACTCACTGGAGCGCAGACTATAACCCGGTTTTGTTCACCGCCAGGAGACCGGGTTCAAAATCCGCGACACGACTTTCGACGCCTGCTGGTGCATCGAAGCCACTTTGCCAAATAGAAAAACAGGCCACCGCAGAGCGGAGGCCTGTTCAGCGATGGCGACCGTGCCACCATCACGGGCGTACCCGTATTTTTCGACCTGTCCCTGTCTGGTCTCCCCGGCGCGCTGGCGTCCAGCGACACACGATGTTTTCCTTAACTGTTCTTAACTGTTGTCGCCCGGGTTGTTGTCATCGGGACTGTCAGGACCATCGGACTGGCCGTCTTCACGTTCATCCTCCCGATCGTCTTCGTTTTCGATTTCGTCTTCATTCTCGCGATCATCGTCATCCACATGACCCGGTGCGTGGTCTTCGTCGTCATCGACATGACCCGGGCCATGATCCTCGCGGCCTTCCAGGTCGGAGTCGTCCGGGAGGTCGATGTCGTGCGTGATCTCGTCGGGGTGGTCACCCGTGACGACATCCATGGTGACGTCGTCCATGTCCGGGTCGGCATACACGGCGCCGAACGGCAGGCCGATGAGCAGTAATAGCATCAGTGACTGGATATGTTTCATTGTCCTTCTCCTGTACAGCATGTCGTGGTTCGTAAACAACGGTCGTTCAAACATTGCCCATGGCAGCCCGGCCTTCGTCCGGGCCACGCGCTTCGAGATAGATCTTGAAGTCCCGTGTCTGGCCGTTCTGCGTGAGGCGCGCGGTGAGCACGCCCTGCATGGGCAAATCGGCCACCAGCGGCAGGCTCAGCCGGTTGGCACCCGCCTTCAGGCTTGTCTGCCAGCGCAGGCTGCGGCGGCCCGGGTAACCGTCGAGGCTGACGGCCTCGGGCAACTCCAGGCTGATGGTGGCCCCCTCGATGGCCGCGGGCGCGCGAAACACCAGCTGCACCCGTTTCACCTCGCTGGCCACCAGGCGCACGCTCGGCAACTCCGCGCGAGCCTGCGGCAGTGCCTGCGCATCGGGTTCCTGCGGCGCGAAACCGCCGGTGAACACCAGCCACAGCAACACGCTCGCGGCAAGGGCCGTGGCGAAACCGGCGGCGAAGCCCGCATGGGCGCCCGTGCGGCGATCCAGCCGGGCAAACACCCGTTCCTCGAAACCGGCATCCGGCTCGGGTACGGGCAGCTCCCGCAGTTGCCGCACCAGTTCGCGCGAGGCGCGCAGGTGCCCGGCGCAGGTGGCGCAGCCCTCCACGTGCCGGTTGACCGCCTGCTGCTGGATGGCGGAGGCGGTCCCGCTGAGGACCTCGTCGATGAGTATGCGTGTCTGTGTGCAGTCCATTCTTCAACCCTCTACTTCATCAAACACCGATCCGTCCGCCCAGGTTCCATGGATCAGCTTGCTGCGCAGGTTGTTGCGCGCGCGGTGGATGCGTGACTTGACGGTACCCACGGGGATATCGAGGATCTCCGCCACCTCGGCCACGCCAAAGCCCTCGATGTCGTGCATCACCAGCACCTCGCGGAATTCCGGGCTCAGGGTGTGCAGGGCGCGGTTGATGCGCGCCTGCTGCAGGTGACGCTCGGTGAGGGCCTCGGGGGCGCTGCGTTCGTCTTCGATGCCTTCGAGCACGGCCTCGTCACCCTCGAGGTAGCCGAAGGGCGAGCGGGACTCGCTGCGCCGGGCATTGAGGTACTGGCGGAACAGGGACTTGTACAACCAGGGGCGGAGTTTCTCCACCTCGTCGAGGCGGGCGCGGGACTGGTAGAGGCGTGTCACCAGGTCCTGGACGATATCCTCGGCCTGCTCCCGGTTGCCGCACAGGCGCCAGGCATAGGTATGGAGTTCCCGCAGGTGGGGCCGGATGAGCGCCTCGAAGCGGCGCCGCCAGGGCATCTCGAAGAGTGAAGCCATACCCCTGTTCACACCAAAGAGGTCGGGCGGGTTCCACCTGCCGGTGGCGGCGGTGGTGCCACGGTGCAGGCCTCAGCCCCTGTCGGGCGGGGCGTCCTCGCCCGGGGTGGCGTCCGCGGCGGGCGCCGCGTCATCGCCGCCGGCCTCGTCCGGCCCGGCGAGCTTCTCCTCGTCCTCGATGGCGCGTTCCAGTTCGGCCTCCATTTCCGCGTCGCTGAGCTCGACGAACTCGTCGTCCTCGTAGTGGGGATGGTGTTCCTCGTACCAGGGCTCACCGTCGTCGTCGGTGGCGGCATCCGCCGCCTCCCCGGCGCCCCCGCCACCGGGCGGCGTGGCCGGCGGGATGCCCGTATCCGGCGCCGCGGGGGCGGTGGCCGCGGGCGGCGCGGTGTCGTCTCCGGCCGCGGCGGCCTCTTCCGGCGCAATGCTGCCTTCCTCCGCTTCCTTCTTCAAAAGCAGGCTGGACATGACGAGGCCGAGTTCGAACAGGGCCCACATGGGCAGGGCCAGCAGGGTCTGGGAGATGATGTCCGGCGGGGTGAGCAGCATGCCGATGACGAAGGCGCCGACGATGATATAGGGGCGCTTGTGCGCCAGCGCCTCGCGCGTGGTCATGCCGGTGGCGATGAGGATGATGGTGGCAATGGGCACCTCGAAGGCCACGCCGAAGGCGAAAAACAGCTTGAGTGAAAAATCCAGGTAGGTCTTGATGTCCGGCGTATGCGCCACGCCCTCGGGCACGATGGTGGCGATGTAGCCGAACACCAGCGGGAAGACCACCACGTAGGCGAAGGCCATGCCGAGGTAGAACAGGATCACGCTGGAGACGAGCAAGGGCAGGGCGAGGCGCTTTTCGTGCCGGTAGAGTCCCGGCGCCACGAAGGCCCAGAACTGGTAGAGCAGGTAGGGGATGGCGAGGAAGAAGGCCGCCACCAGCGAGGTCTTCAGGGGCGTCAGGAAGGGCGAGATGGGATCGATGGCCACCATGCGCTGCCCCTCGGGCAGGTAGGCGGTCACCGGCGCGGCAAGAAAGGTATATATCTCGCTGGAGAAGGGGAAGCAGGCGAGGAAGATCACCAGCAGCACCACCACGCTGCGCAGCAGGCGATCGCGCAGTTCCATCAGGTGGCTGAGGAAGGTCTGTTCCTCGCCGGCGGGCTTCTCCGGTGCCGGCTGATCGCTCATGGCGCCGTTCCGCCGTCTCGGGCGCGCCCTTCACCCTGCGCGTCCGCGTCACGCTCCGGCGCGTCCCCCGCCGCGCTGTCGTCGCCGCCGGCGTCGTTCTCCGCCTCGGCCGCCGCCTGTGCGGGGGTCGTCGGGGTCTCGCCGCCGGCCCTGACGAGGTAGTCGGGTTGCGCCATCTCGGTCACCTGTTTCTGGCCACGGCGCACGATCTCCTGGATTTCCTGCAGATCGGCGTGGCGCTCGATGGCCTGGCGCAGTTCCTCGGCATTGAGTTCCCGTTCCACGTCGGTCCGGACCTTGCCCAGCCAGCGCTGGATACGACCCACCCAGTAGCCGGCCTTGCGGGCAATACCGGGCAGGCGCTCGGGGCCGATGACCAGCAGGGCAACGACGCCAATGACGAGGAGTTCAAGAAAGCCGATGTCGAACATGGGACGGGATCACGCGCCCGGGCAGGCCGCCGCCCGCCCGCGCTCTGCCGAAGGGGTGATCAGGACTTGTCCTTTTCCTTGTCGGGCACGGACTCGCCCTCGACGGTCTGTCCTTCACGTTTCTCGATCTGTGGCGGATTCTCGTCGTCGTCCTGCATGGACTTCTTGAAACCCTTGACCGCCGAACCGAGATCGGCGCCGACGTTGCGCAGGCGCTTGGCGCCGAACAGCAACAGGACGATCACCAGGATGATCAACAACTGCCAGATACTGATACCCATAATTCCTACTCCGTGTTAGCCGAAGCCGGGCAGCGTGGGGCCGCCCAGCAAGTGCATGTGCAAATGAAACACCACCTGGCCGCCTGCCGGGCCGGTATTGATGATGGTGCGAAAGCCGTCCGCCAGGCCCTGTTCGCGCGCCAGCCTCGGCAGCAGGCGCAACATGTACGCCACCAGGGCGTCGTGGCTCTCGTCCAGTTCCTCGAGGCTGGCGACATGCTGCTTCGGGATCAGCAGCAGGTGGACGTCGGCGCGCGGGTTGATGTCGCGAAAGGCCAGGGTCAGCTCGTCCTCGTGGACGACCTCGGCCGGGATCTCGCCGGCGACGATACGGCAAAACAGGCAGTCGCTCATGGGGACTCCGTGCCGCGCGCGGCCTTTTCCTCGATGCCGGAGACACCGAAGCGGCGCGCCAGCTCGTCGAGCACCTGGTGATGACTCAGTCCCTGCTGCGCCAGCAGTACCAGGCTATGAAACCACAGATCGGCGAGCTCATACACCAGCCTGTCCGCCTCGCCGTCCTTGGCCGCCATCACCGTCTCGGTGGCCTCCTCGCCGATCTTCTTCAGAATGGCGTCCAGGCCCTTCGCGTACAGGCCGGCCACATAGGAACTGTCCGGGGCGGCCTGCTTGCGCGCCTCCAGTACCTCGGCCAGCTTGTCCAGAATATCGCTCATGGCGGTGGCTGTCTGTTAACTCGATTCTATTTATATATATCGTCGGGGTCACGCAAAACCGGCTCCACCGCTACCCAGCCCGTGTCCTGCAACTGGCGGTAGAAACAGCGGTGTCGCCCGGTATGACAGGCGATGCCACCCTTCTGTTCCACCTGCAGGAGAACGACGTCGCCGTCGCAGTCGAGGCGGATGTCGCGTACCACCTGCTGGTGGCCCGATTCCTCGCCCTTGTGCCACAGGCGGCCGCGCGAGCGCGACCAGTACACCGCGTGGCCGGTCTCCCGCGTCAGCGCCAGGGCCTCGCGGTTCATCCAGGCGAGCATCAGCACCTCGCCGCTGCCCGCCTCCTGGGCGATGGCCGCCACCAGGCCGTCGGCGTCCCATTTTACCTCATCCAGCCAGTCGTCGTTCATATTCGATTCTCACCACGGAGAACACAGAGTACACGGAGGAAAAGACCTGCAAGACCTTGCCCACCCCCGTTGAGCGGCACCACGCACCACCGGGCCGGGGTTTTGCCCTGTGTTTCTCAGTGTCCTCTGTGCCCTCTGTGGTTAAAAGCTAGATCCGCATTTCGATGCCGGCGGCGGCCATGTGGCGCTTGGCCTGCTCGATGCTGTATTCGCCGAAATGGAAGATGCTCGCCGCCAGCACGGCGTCGGCGTGGCCTTCCTTCACCCCCGCGACGAGGTGGTCGAGACTACCGACCCCCCCGGAGGCGATCACCGGCACCGGCACGGCATCGGCGATGGCGCGGGTGAGCGCCAGGTCGAAGCCGATCTTCGTGCCGTCGCGGTCCATGCTGGTGAGCAGGATCTCGCCGGCGCCGTAGTCCACCATCTTGCGCGCCCACTCGACGGCATCGAGGCCGGTGGGCTTGCGCCCGCCGTGGGTGAAGATCTCCCACTTGTCCGGTTCCCCCTCGCCACTGACCTTTTTGGCGTCGATGGCCACGACGATGCACTGAGAACCGAATTTCTCCGCCGCCTCGCGCACAAACTCGGGCCGGTTCACCGCGGCGGTATTGATGGCCACCTTGTCCGCACCGGCATTGAGCATGCGCCGGATATCGGCCACCTCGCGGATGCCGCCGCCCACGGTGAGCGGGATGAACACCTGCCCGGCGACATCCTCCACCACGTGCACCATGGTCTCGCGGTCCTCGTGGCTGGCGGTGATGTCGAGAAAGGTGAGCTCGTCGGCGCCCTGCTCGTCATAGCGGCGCGCGATCTCCACCGGGTCACCGGCGTCGCGGATATCGACAAACTTTACCCCCTTGACCACGCGGCCACGGTCCACGTCGAGACAGGGAATGATGCGTTTCGCAAGGCCCATAAATGTATTTTTTCACCACGGAGTGCACAGAGGACACAGAGCAACCCCGAAAGCGTGCAGGCGGTCATTCATGCCGGGCACTGTTCCCCGGCAGAACCGGGCCTGTTCGAGGGGCCTGTTGTCGCCTTGAATTACTCCGTGTGCTCTGTGCCCTCTGTGTTTGATGCGCTATCGGTTGATCGGAATGCCATAAATCTGTCTTTCTCACCACAGAGCGCACAGAGGACACAGAGCAAACATGGGCCACGAGTGGCCGTTCAAGCTCCGGACTTTGCCCCACCGCGGAACGGTTTTGTATCCGGGCATTGTCGCCGTGAATTTCTCCGTGTTCTTTGTGCCCTCTGTGGTTTAAATTCCCGGTTAACTCTCGGTCAGTTCGTCGGCGAGTTTCTGCGCCTCGGCGAAGTCCAGCGTGCCTTCGTAGATGGCGCGGCCGGTGATGGCGCCGACGATGCCTTCGTCGGCCACTTCGCACAGGGCGCGGATGTCGTCGAGGTTGGTGATGCCGCCCGAGGCGATGACGGGGATGTTCACCGACTGCGCCAGCTTGACGGTGGACTCCACGTTGACGCCGGTCATCATGCCGTCGCGGCCGATATCGGTGTAGATGATGGCCTCGACCCCGTCCTCGGCAAACTTCTGCGCGATGTCGATGACGTCGTGCCTGGAGAGTTTGGACCAGCCGTCGATGGCCACCTTGCCGTTCCTGGCGTCGAGGCCGACGATGATGTGGCCGGGAAATTCCAGGCACAGGTCGTTGACGAAGTGCGGCGCGTTGATGGCGCGCGTGCCGATGATGACGTACTGCACCCCCGCTTCCAGGTAGGTTTGCACGGTGTCCTCGTCGCGGATGCCGCCGCCCACCTGCACCACCAGTTCGGGATGGGCGGCGCAGATCTCGTTGATGACATCGGCATTGATGGGCACGCCGGCGAAGGCGCCGTTGAGATCGACGATGTGCAGGCGGCGGGCACCTTCGTCCACCCAGCGGCCGGCCATGGCCACGGGATCGTTGGAAAACACCGTGGCGTCTTCCATGCGCCCCTGCCGCAGCCGCACGCACTGGCCGTCTTTCAGGTCAATGGCGGGAATAACTAGCATCTGTCTCGAGTCCTCGGGAGCGTGTGGTAAATGGGTGGTGGCTCAACCTGACCAGCGCAGGAAGTTGGCGTACAGTTGCAGGCCCGCATGCTGGCTCTTTTCGGGGTGAAACTGCACCGCGAATACATTGTCACGCGCCAGCGCCGATGTAAAGGGAACCCCGTAGTGGGTCGAGGCGGCGATGAGCGCCGGCGCCGCCGGTTCCACGTAGTAGCTGTGCACGAAATAGAAGCGCGCGTCCTGGGCGATGTTGGCCCACAGGGGGTGCTCGATGGTCTGGTGCACCTGGTTCCAGCCCATGTGCGGGATCTTCAGGGAGGGATCGGCGGCCACCTCCGGCAGGCCGGCGAAGGCGCGCACTTCGCCGGGCAGGATGCCGAGGCAGTCCACCCCCGCGTTCTCCTCGCTGTGGTCCATGAGCACCTGCATGCCCACGCACACCCCCAGCAGGGGCCGACGCGCCGCCACCTCCCGCACCACGGCGTCGAGGCCGAGGCGCGTGAGCTCCCCCATGCAGTCACGGATGGCGCCCACGCCCGGCAACACCACGCGGTCGGCGGCGAGGATGGTCTCGGCCTCGCCGGAGACCCGCACGCGCACGCCTTCCCCCACCTTTTCCAGGGCCTTGGCCACGGAATGGAGGTTGCCCATGCCGTAGTCGATGACTGCCACCGTGCTCATGAGGGTTCAGCGTGAATCGTGGTCAGTGGCCGGTCACAGACTGCCCTTGGTGGAGGGAACGAGGTCCTGCATGCGCGGATCGGCCTCCAGCGCCATGCGCAGGGCGCGGCCGAAGGCCTTGAAGACCGTCTCGGCGATGTGGTGGGCGTTGGCGCCGCGCAGGCAGTCGATGTGCAGGGTCACCAGGGCGTGGTTGACGAAGCCCTGGAAGAACTCGTGGAACAGGTCCACGTCGAATTCGCCGATGCGCGCACGCGGCCAGCCGACGCCGAACTCAAGCCCGGGACGCCCGGAGAAGTCGATGACCACGCGCGAGAGCGCCTCGTCCAGCGGCACGTAGGCGTGGCCGTAGCGGCGGATGCCCTTCTTGTCGCCCACCGCCTTCGCCATGGCCTGGCCGAGGGTGATGCCGATGTCTTCCACCGTGTGGTGGGCATCGATGTGCAGGTCGCCCCGCGCACTGATGTCGAGATCGACGAGCCCGTGGCGGGCCACCTGCTCGAGCATGTGCTCGAGGAAGGGGATCCCCGTCTCCAGGCGGCAACTGCCGTCGCCGTCGAGGTTGACCGTCACCTGGATCTGCGTCTCCAGGGTGTCGCGTTTTACCGTTGCTGCGCGTTCCGTCATGGTTCCGTATACCGGGCCGGTGGGCCGATGCCGTGGATGCCCCAGAAAAAGGCATGGAAAACAAGGTGCACAGGATACCGCCAGATGGCCCGGGGGGAAACAGATCCGCGGCCATTTCCCCAGTGGTTTGCTGATTTTTTTTGCCCGCGCCCCTGGCCGGGCTTTGAGCCAGTCTTGATCCAGGTCAAAACCTGCCGCCTGCCAGATGGGCAAGCTGTGCAGTCGTCGCCTGCCCGGAACGCAGTTAGCGGAGGGTCGGTTGCAGGCATCACAAACATCGTCACAGTCAACGAGGTGGGTATGGAGTCACAGCAAACCTACAACTACACGGTGGTGCGGCAATTCGCCGTCATGACCGTCATCTGGGGGGTCGTTGGCCTGCTGGTGGGGGTCGTCATCGCGGCGCAACTGGCCTGGCCGGCGCTGAATTTCGACATCCCCTGGCTGACCTACAGCCGCCTGCGGCCGCTGCACACCAACGCGGTCATTTTCGCCTTCGGCGGCTCGGCCCTGTTCGCCACGTCCTACTACGTGGTGCAGCGCACCTGCCAGACCCGGCTGTTTGCCGGCGGGCTGGCGGCGTTCACCTTCTGGGGCTGGAACCTCATCATCCTGCTCGCCGCCATCAGCCTGCCCCTGGGCTGGACCTCGGGCAAGGAATACGCCGAGCTGGAGTGGCCCATCGACATCCTCATCACCCTCGTGTGGGTGGCCTATGCCATCGTCTTCTTCGGCACCATCGCCAGGCGCAAGGTCCAGCACATCTATGTGGCCAACTGGTTCTTCGGCGCCTTCATCATCACCGTGGCGGTGCTGCACATCGTCAACAGTGCCGCCCTGCCCGTCTCGCTGACCAAGTCCTATTCGGTCTATGCCGGTACCATCGACGCCATGGTGCAGTGGTGGTACGGCCACAATGCGGTGGGCTTCTTCCTCACCGCCGGCTTCCTCGGCATCATGTACTACTTCATCCCCAAGCAGGCGGAGCGGCCCATCTACTCCTACCGCCTGTCGGTGGTGCATTTCTGGACCCTGATCGCCATTTACATGTGGGCGGGCCCGCATCACCTGCACTACACCGCCCTGCCCGACTGGGCGCAGTCCCTGGGCATGGTCTTCTCGCTGCTGCTGCTGGCACCGAGCTGGGGCGGCATGATCAACGGCATCATGACGCTGTCCGGTGCGTGGCACAAGCTGCGCACCGACCCCATCCTGCGCTTCCTCATCGTCTCGCTGTCCTTCTACGGCATGTCCACCTTCGAGGGCCCGATGATGTCCATCAAGACGGTCAATGCCCTGTCGCATTACACCGACTGGACCATCGGCCACGTGCATTCCGGCGCGCTGGGCTGGGTGGGACTGGTGTCCATGGGGGCGATGTACTTCCTCATCCCGCGCGTCTTCAACCGTGACGGCATGTACAGCAAGAAGCTCATCGAGGTGCATTTCTGGACCGCCACCATCGGCATCGTGCTCTATATCGCCGCCATGTGGATCGCCGGCGTCATGCAGGGGCTCATGTGGCGCGCCGTCAACGACGACGGCACCCTGACCTACAGCTTCGTCGAAAGCCTCGAGGCCACCTTCCCCTACTACGTGGTGCGCCTGCTGGGCGGGCTGCTGTACCTGTTCGGCATGCTGGTGATGCTCTACAACGTCATCAAGACCATCTCGGGCGCGAAGGCCCCCGAGGCCGTACCGCAAAGCGCCTGAAGGAGTTGTCGTCATGAGTCATGAGAAAGTCGAAAAGAACATTGGCCTGATGATGATCCTGATCATCGTCGTCATCAGCTTCGGTGGGCTGGTGGAGATCGTGCCGCTGTTCTTCCTCAAGGACACCACCGAGCCGGTGCAGGGCCTCAAGCCCTACACCGCTCTGCAACTGGAAGGGCGCGACATCTATATCCGCGAGGGCTGCTACGTGTGCCACTCGCAGATGATCCGCCCCTTCCGCGCCGAAACCGAGCGCTACGGCCATTACTCGGTGGCCGGCGAGTTCGTCTGGGACCATCCCTTCCAGTGGGGCTCCAAGCGCACCGGCCCGGACCTGCACCGCGTTGGCGGTCGCTACTCGGATGAATGGCATCGCGCGCACCTGATGAATCCCCGCGACCTGGTGCCCGAATCCAACATGCCGGGCTTCCCCTGGCTGGCGGAAAACCGCATCGACGCCAGCCTGACGCCGAAGAAGCTCGAGGCCATGCGCACCCTCGGCGTACCCTACAGCCAGGCGGACATCGACGGCGCCGCCGCCGCGGTGGAGGGCAAGACCGAAATGGACGCCCTCATCGCCTACCTGCAGGTGCTGGGTACGGCCATCAAGACGCGGAGGTAGAAACATGGATATCGATATCAACGACCTGCGCGCCCTCTACACGGTACTGATGTTCCTCGTCTTCATCGGCGTGTGCTGGTGGGCGTACAGCAGCCGCAGCAAGCCGCGTTTCGACGCCGCCGCGCGCCTGCCCTTCGAAGAGCCGGAGTACCCCCGTCAGGGTCCCCGGCCCGATACCACCCCTACTTCTTCAGGAGATCGGACATGAGCAGTTTCTGGAGCTGGTTTATCAGCATCATCGCCGTCCTCAGTTTCATCGGCTGTTACCTGATGATCCGCTGGACCTCGCGGCGGCGGGCGGGCGAGGCCAACGAAGGGGAGGTCACCGGCCACACCTGGGACGAGGACCTGCAGGAACTCAACAACCCCCTGCCGGCCTGGTGGCTGTGGATGTTCTATATCACCATCGTCTTCGGCCTGGTCTACATGGCGCTCTACCCGGCGCTGGGACGCTTCGAGGGGATCTTCAACTGGAGCCAGAAGGACCAGTACGAGGCCGAGGTGGCCGCCGCCGAGGCCCGCTTCGCGCCCATCTTCGCCGCCTACGCGAAACAGCCCATCCCGCAGCTGGCCGGCGATGCCGCCGCCATGCGCGCCGGACAAAGACTGTTTCTAAATTATTGTGCCCAATGTCACGGATCCAGCGCGACAGGCGCCGTGGGTTTTCCTAATCTTACCGATGAGGACTGGCTGTACGGCGGCACGCCCGAGGCCATCAAGACCAGCATTCTCAAGGGCCGCCAGGGCATGATGCCGCCCATGGCCGCCGCCCTCGGTGGCGACGAGAATGTCGAGGACGTGGCCCACTACGTGCTGAGTTTGAGCGGCGCGCCCCACGACGCGGCGAAGGCCGCCGCGGGCAAGGCGAAGTTCGGCGCCTGCGCCGGCTGTCATGGCCCCGACGGCAAGGGCAGCCTCGCCATGGGCAACCCCATCATGGGCGCGCCCAACCTCACCGACGGGGTATGGCTGCACAGCAACGGGCCGTCGCTGGAGGCGGTGATGACCGCCATTCGTGAGGGCCGCAGCGGAGAGATGCCCGCCCACGAGGCGCTGCTGGGCGAGGACAAGGTGCACCTGCTGGCGGCCTATGTCTACAGCCTGAGTCATAACCCCTGAGGGCACGCATTCCCTCGCAACCGTGAAACAGACCGGAGGTAAGCATGAGTGGAGACGCACTGATCGGATTGATCTTTATGGCGCTGTTCGTTCTGGCCCTGGTTGGCACGCCGTTTATTGCCGCCATCAAGCTGGCCGGAAAACGCGACCACGATTCACACGCACACTGATCTTTCAACCCTGACCAAAAGGGCGCTGTCCCGCCGTGGGACGGCGCCTTTTTTCTGGACCCCATGAACAAGTCGGACAATTCATCGCAACAGGTCGTCGAGTTCTACGCGAAACACGAAAAGATCTACCCGCGCGCCGTCTCCGGGCTGTTCGCCCGCCTGCGCGTGGCCGGCGTGCTCAGCCTGCTGGGCCTCTACTATGGCCTGCCATGGCTGCGCTGGGACGACCGCCAGGCGGTGCTGCTGGACCTGCCGGCACGCCAGTTCCATATCTTCGGCCTGACCTTCTTCCCCCAGGACTTTTTCTACCTCGCGGTGCTGCTCATCATCGCCGGTATCGCGCTGTTCTTCTTCACCACCCTCGCCGGGCGCCTGTGGTGCGGCTATGCCTGTCCGCAGACCGTGTGGACCGAGGTCTTCATGTGGATCGAGCGCCGCATCGAGGGGGACCGCCCGAAACAGATGAAGCTGGACAGGGCGCCGTGGACGCCGCGCAAGTTCGCCATCAAGACCACCAAGCACGCGATATGGATCCTGTTCTCCCTGTGGACCGGCTATACCTTCGTCGGCTACTTCACCCCCATCACGGAACTGGCGGTCAAGCTGTTCTCCTTCAGCACCGGCCCCTGGGAGACCTTCTGGGTACTGTTCTACGGCGCCGCCACCTACCTCAACGCCGGCTGGATGCGTGAGCAGGTGTGTATCTACATGTGTCCCTACGCGCGCTTCCAGTCGGCCATGTTCGACGAGAACACGCTGGTCATCTCCTACGACGCGAAACGTGGCGAGCCCCGCGGCTCGCGCAAGCGCGGCGTGGATCCGAAGGAGGTGGGCCTCGGCGACTGCGTGGACTGCACCCTCTGCGTGCAGGTCTGCCCCACCGGCATCGACATTCGCGACGGCCTGCAATACCAGTGCATCGGCTGCGCCGCCTGTATCGACGTGTGCAACGAGGTCATGGAGAAGATGGGCTATCCGAAGGGCCTGATCCGCTACACCACGGAAAACGCCATGGAAGGCAAACCCACGCGTATCCTGCGCCCGCGGATCTTCATCTATGTCGCCCTGCTCTCCACGATTACCATTGCCCTGGTGCATGCGCTGGTGACCCGCATCCCCCTGGAGCTGGACGTCATCCGTGATCGCAACGCCCTCTACCGCGAACTGCCCAACGGTGAAATCGAGAACAGCTATGCCCTCAAGATCATCAACATGGACACGCGCGCGCATACCTACACGGTACAGGTCTCCGGCCTGCCGGGTGTCCATTTCGCCCGCGAGCGCGTCTCCATCACGGTGCCCGCGGGGGGCGTGGAGACCCTGCCGGTACGGGTTCGCATCGACAAGTCCGTGATCAGGTCGCCCCGCCTGACGCTGGAGTTCCTCGTGCGCGCCCGGGACGATCGCCGCCTCCGGGTCAGCGAGCATGGCCGCTTCCTCGCCCCCCTGCGCTGAGTCCAACGGAGTCGATAAGGTGACGGCCAGCAACACCACCGCTCCCTGGTACCGGCACTTCTGGGTGTGGGTGCTCATCCTCCTGCCACTGGCGGTCATCACCGCCGGGCTCTATACCCTGTTCATCGCCGGGGAACACCCTGATGCGCTGGTGGTGGACGACTACTACCGCGAGGGACTGGCCATCAACCGGCGCCTGGACCGGGAAGCCGCCGCCCGCGCGCGCGGCATCCGCGCGCGGCTGTCGCTGGACAGGCGGGGCGGGCTCACCCTGCGCCCCGAGCGTGGCTTCGGCCGGTCCCTGCCCGAACTGGAACTGGCCTTCATTCACCCCACCCGCCCCGAACGGGACCGCCGCCTGAGCCTGCGCGCCGACGGGAGTGGTATCTATCGCAGCGATGGGGTAAATATAGCGGGCGGCCGATGGCACATTCGCCTGCGGGCCCCCGCCGAGGGCTGGCAGCTGGACACCACCGCCACCCTGGAGAAGGGACAGGACCTGCTGCTGGATGCCGGAGCCGAATCGGCCCCCACCATCGAATGAGGGAGGACACATGCCGGGTACACAACAAGAGATCCCGAAGATCCAGCGCGTCATCGCCATCCTGTGGCCGTCTTTCCTGACCGCCGGTGCGGCCACCATCCTGTTCTTTACCGCCTTCGATCCCGTCGACATGATGGTCAATGCCGGCTACGGCGAGATCAACCGCCTCGGCGGCTACACGGCAGGATTCTTTTTCTTCTGGCTCCTGACCTCCACCTCCTGCGCCCTGACCTGCTATTTCCAGCGGCCCTGCGAACGGCACAACGACTGAGACCGGGGCTTTGTGAACAGGCTCCACCCGCCGCGCTCATCCCGGAGTGCGAACTGGCCGCTATCCCTGTCAGGCGACCCTGATCTGTAATACGGGCCCTTTCTTCAACACACGGGATCGAGCCGGACGGTGGCAGGCAGGCGCAAACGCAACAAGTGGTGGCGGCGGGGCATCTGGGCCCTGCGCGCCCTGCTGGCCTTCCTGATCCTCGATACCGCCTACCTGTATGCCATCTGGCCAGACTGGGATGCCCTGGGGCGGGGGGCGATACCCCGTTCGGTGTTCATCGAACGCTACCGCGCGCAAGCCGAGGCCGACCCGGCACTGCCACCGCTGCGCTGGCGACCGGTACCCTTCAACCACATCCCGCGTCACCTGCGCCACGCGGCGGTGGCGGCCGAGGACGCACGCTTCTTCGAGCACGGCGGTATCGACTTCCTCGCCCTGCGCGACGCCATGGCCTATAACCTCGACCACATGGACCTGAAATACGGCGGCAGCACCATCTCCCAGCAGACGGTCAAAAACCTCTTTCTCAGCCCCTCGCGCAATCCCCTGCGCAAGTGGCACGAACTGGTCCTGACCCTGGGCATGGAGTGGCGTATCTCCAAGCAACGCATCCTGGAGATCTATCTGAACATTGCCGAGTTCGGCGAAGGGATCTACGGCGTGGAGGCCGCCGCGCAGCATTACTGGCAGCGCCCCGCCTCGGCGCTCACCGAGTGGCAGGCGGCGCAACTGGCCGCGACGCTGCCCAGCCCGCGGCGGCACAATCCCGCCACCCGCACGCGCCAGTTCCTGAAGCGGGCGCGGCGCATTCAGCGTTTCATGCGCCGCCAGGTCTACGATCACCCGGGCGGCTGACCCGAGGGCCGCCGGCCACCACGCCCGCGACCCTTGCCCTTGCGGGCGCCACCCCCGCCCGCGCGACGACCGCCGCCGCCCTTGCCGCCACGCCCGCCGCGGCCACCGCGCTCGTCCCGGCGGCGACGCGGTTCGTGGATGGGGGGTTTGGGTTCCACCAGCAGCGCCGGGTCGATGGACGCGGTGTCGATCTTGTGGCCGATGTATTCCTCGATCTCCGGCATGGAGA
>JALTLF010000240.1 GCA_027005735.1 Chromatiales bacterium
TGGCGAGGAACTCGGCTTCCAGCAACATCCACAGCCCGGCGGCGGAGACAAAAGTCATGACCAGTGCAAGGACCGCGTGCACGGGATTGCGCACGGAGATCACCATCAGGGCGCCAAATACCGTCAGTGTGGCGTAGAAATAAAACAGAAATTGCACAAAAGTCATAAATTGCGTCTCTGGCTAACTCAGCGGTAGGGCGCGTCCATTTCACGGCGCTCGGCGATTTCTTTCTCGTACTTGTCGCCAATCGCCAGCAGCTTGTCCTTGGTCATGTAGAGGTCGCCCCTCTCCTCGCCGTGATACTCGAAGATATGCGTCTCGACGATGGAGTCCACCGGGCAGGATTCCTCGCAGAAACCGCAGAAAATACACTTGGTCAGATCGATGTCGTAGCGCGTGGTGCGACGCGTGCCGTCCTCGCGCATCTCGCTCTCGATGGTAATGGCCAGTGCCGGGCATACCGCCTCGCACAACTTGCAGGCAATACAACGCTCCTCGCCATTCGGGTAGCGCCGCAGGGCATGCAGGCCGCGAAAACGCGGTGACAGGGGCGTCTTTTCTTCCGGGTAACGCAGGGTGAACTTGCGCTTGAAATAATAGCGGCCGGTGAGCCCGAGGCCGCGCAGCAGTTCGACGAGGAACAGGCTTTTGAATGTCTTGGCAATGGGACTGATCATGAACGTGTCCTCCTAGCGCGCGCCCGCGAACCACGGTGGTACATCGGCGATCACGGCCGCGCCGACGACCAGTAGCCAGACGATGGTAATGGGGATGAAGACCTTCCAGCCAAGCCGCATGATCTGGTCATAGCGGTAGCGCGGGAAGGTGGCGCGGAACCAGAGAAACAGCAGCAGGAAGAACATCATCTTGAAGACCAGCCAGACGATGCCGGGCACCGGCGCAAACCAGCCCTCGAGATCCACCGGCAGGCCGAAGATACTGTGAATACCCTGGAAGGGCGACAGCCAGCCGCCAAAGAACATGATGGCCGCCAGCGCGGCGATGATGATCATGTTGGCGTATTCTGCAAGGAAGAAACCGGCAAAGGCGGTACCCGAGTACTCCACGTGAAAGCCGGCCACGATCTCCGACTCGCCTTCGGCGACGTCGAAGGGCGCACGGTTGGTTTCCGCCACGCCCGAGATGAAGTACACCAGGAAGAGTGGGAACAGCGGCAACCAGAACCAGCTGGCCACACCGTACTCCCCTTGCTGCGCGGTGACGATGGCGGTGAGATTGAGGCTGCCCGCCGCGATGAGCACGCCGACAAGGGCGAAGCCCATGGCGATCTCGTAGGAAACGATCTGCGCCGCAGAACGCAGCGCGCCCAGCAGGGCATACTTGGAGTTGGAGGCCCAGCCGGCAATGATCACGCCATAGACGCCCAGCGAGGTAATGGCGAGGATGTAGAGCAGACCGGCATTGACATCGGCCAGCACCACACCGGCGTCGAAGGGCACCACCGCCCAGGCGGCAAAGGCGGTGCCGATGGAAATGATTGGCGCGATGATGAACAGGAACTTGTTGGCACCCGAGGGGATGACGATTTCCTTGAATATGAGCTTGAAGGTATCGGCAATGGGCTGCCCCAGTCCCCAGAGTCGATAACCGAAAAAGCCGACGCGATTGGGTCCCATGCGCATCTGCATGAAGCCGATGACCTTGCGTTCCGCATAGGTGAGATAGGCCACCGCGAGGATCAACGGCACCATGATGAGCACGATGTAGCCGAGGATGATGGCCACCGGCTTGATGAATTCCCAGAAGTCCAACAGTGTTTCCATGGTTCGCTCCGCCGCCCCTATGCCCGCTCTACGCTGACGCGGCCGGTGGCCGAGGCAAGCATTTCCACGCCCTTGATGGCCTGCGGGATCAGCACGCAGCCGTCTGGCACGCCCTCGTCGATGATCACCGGCAGGGTTACCGCGTTGTTGTCCTGACGCGCCACGGCCGACTCGCCGTCAGAGAGGCCCAGCTCCGCCGCCAGGGCGCCGTTGAGATACATGGCCGCCGGCGGGGCATCCGCGGTGGCCTGCAGGGCCGCCGCGCGACGCACCAGGCCGTCCACGCCATAGATGGGCAGGAAGGCGATGCGTTGCAGGCCCTCGCCCGCCACGGTACGCGCCGCGGGCAGGCGCCAGGCGCTGTCGGTCGCCGGCGTCACTTCGCCGATGGCCTCGCGGGCCTCGTCATGCACCTCGTCGGTACTGGTCTGTTCGAAACCATCGAGTTCGAAGAGATTGCCCAGCACGCGCAACACCTTCCAGGCGGGCCGTGCCTCGCCTAGCGGTTCCATGGCAGCGGTGAAACGCTGCCAGGCGCCCTCGACGTTCACATAGGTACCGGCGGTCTCGGCCCAGGTGGCCACCGGCAACAGCACGTCGGCATAGGTCTTCATGGTCTCGCTGACGAAGGGATTCATCACCACCACGAAATCCGCCGCCTCGACGGTGGCCAGCGCGCGCGCGGGCTGGGCGGTATCGAACTCCGGCTCGACACCCAGCAGCAGACAGGCGCGCAGGCCGTCGTTGATCATGTTGTCCACGTCGCGACCACCGGTCTCGTCCCCGCCGGGCCGGCGATGGGGCACGGCGCCGGCCAGCCATGCACCGACGGCATTGGCGCCATCGGGCAGGTAGCCGAGACTCGCGCCACTCTCGCGGGCGATGACACCGGCAAGGGCGCGCAGTTCGCTCAACTCGGCCTGGCCCAGCGCCTGTACGCCAAGGAGCACGCTGCCCTGCTCCGCCTCGCGCAGGCGGGCGGCGATATCGCGGTGCGCCTCGCTGATCGCGAGCGGCGCCAGCAGGGAGGCGAGTCCCTCCGGGGCCTCGCCGCCACTGAGCTCCAGCAGGGCACTGGCGATACCCGCCAGCTCATTGACCATGCCGGCAGGCGCGGCGACGATCTCCGCCGCCAGGTCGAAATTGAAATCGTAGGCAAGGCTGCTTACGGACATGATGGCCGCGCCGCGTACTGCCGCCTTGCGCAGGCGGTGTGCCGCCAGCGGCTGGTCCTTGCGGGTAAAGGAACCGATGAGCAGCACGGCATCACGCGCTTCCAGCTCGGCCAGCGTGCTGCCCAGCAGCGGCGCCACGGGCGCCAGGTCCTGGTCACGGAAGTCCGTCTGACGCAGGCGGTGATCGATGTTGTCACTGCCCAGCGCGCGCAGCAGTTTCTGCGCCAGGTAGAGTTCTTCCAGGGTGGACGAGGGCGAGACCAGCGCGCCGATCTGCTCACTGCCGGCCTGCTCCCTGACGCGGCGGATCCCCTCGACGGCATACTCCAGCGCCGTGTGCCAGTCCACCTCCTTCCAGTCTTCGCCCTGCTTGATCATGGGACGCGCCAGGCGCGCCTCGCCCTGCACCGCCGTATAGCTGAAGCGGTCACGGTCGCTGATCCAGGTCTCGTTGATGGCCTCGTTTTCCTGCGGCAACACCCGCATCAGGCGACCGCGTCGGGTTTCGATATAAATGTTGGAACCCACGCAGTCATGCGGTGCGATGGAAACGGACTGGCGATTCTCCCAGGGGCGACCGGTATAGCGATAGGGCCTGGAGGTCAGCGCCCCCACCGGGCACAGGTCGATGACATTCCCCGACATTTCCGAGTTGACGGTACGTTCCACGTAGGTACCGATCTCGGTATGCTCGCCGCGCCCGGTGGCGCCGAGTTCCATGATGCCGGCGATCTCGCGACCAAAACGCACGCAACGCGTGCAATGAATACAGCGGGTCATGTCGGTGGCGATGAGCGGACCGAGGTTCTTCTCCGGTACCACGCGCCTGGCCTCGGTATAGCGCGAGGCATCCTTGCCGAAGCCCATGGCGAGATCCTGCAACTCGCACTCGCCGCCCTGGTCGCAGATGGGACAGTCCAGCGGGTGGTTGATGAGCAGAAACTCCATGACCCCCTTCTGCGCATCGAGCGCCTTTTCCGAGCGCGTGCGCACCACCATGCCGTCGGTGACCGGCGTGGCGCAGGCCGGCAGGGGCTTGGGCGCCTTTTCCACGTCCACCAGGCACATGCGGCAGTTGGCGGCGATGGACAGCTTCTTGTGGTAACAGAAGCGCGGAATGACGATACCTGCCTCGTCCGCCGCCTCGATCACCATGGCACCATCGCGCGCCTGGATCGGGATACCATTTATTTCGATATTGACCATTTATCCGTATCCGTTAAACCGCTGAATTCGTCACCGACCGCTCAGACCATGCACCGCTTGTAGTCGATGTGGTACTGGAACTCGTCACGGAAATGCCTGATGAAACTCTGCACCGGCCAGGCCGAGGCGTCGCCCAGGCCGCAGATGGTACGACCCTCGATGTGATTGGCCACGTCGACGAGCCGGTCGAGATCTTCCTGTGTCCCCTCGCCGTGCTCGATGCGGTGCACCATGCGCGCCAGCCAGCCGGTACCCTCGCGACAGGGCGTGCACTGGCCACAGGACTCTTCGTAATAGAAATGGGAAATGCGCGCGAGGGCGCCGACCATGCAGGTGGTTTCGTCCATGACGATCACCGAGCCGGCGCCCAGCATGCTGCCGGCCTTGGACAGCGAATCGTAGTCCATGTTGACGTCCATCATGATCTCGCCCGGCAACACCGGCGTGGAGGATCCGCCGGGAATGACGGCCTTGAGCTTGTTGCCGTTACGCACGCCGCCGGCCATCTCCAGCAGTTCCGCGAAGGGCGTGCCCAGCGGGACCTCGAAGTTTCCCGGATTGTTGACATGGCCGGAGACGCAGAACAGCTTCTCGCCGCCGTTGTTGGGCAGACCCAGCTCGGCAAACCACTTGCCGCCCTTCTGCAGGATCACCGGCACCGAGGCCAGCGTCTCGGTATTATTAATGGTGGTGGGGCGGCCAAACAGGCCATAGTTGGCGGGAAACGGCGGCTTGAAGCGTGGCTGTCCCTTCTTGCCCTCGATGGATTCCAGCAGCGCGGTCTCCTCGCCGCAGATGTAGGCGCCGCCGCCGAGGTGGGAATAGAGATCCACGTCGATGCCGCTGCCCATGATGTCCTTGCCCAGCAGGCCGGCCCGGTAGGCCTCCTCCAGCGCACCCTCGAAACGCTCGTAGGGTTCCCAGAACTCGCCGCGAATGTAGTTATAACCTACGGTGGCACCGATGCAGTAGGCGGCGATGGCCATGCCCTCGACGAGCTGGTGCGGGTTGTAGCGCAGGATGTCGCGGTCCTTGCAGGTGCCCGGCTCACCCTCGTCGGAGTTACAGACGATGTACTTCTGACCCTCGGCATTGCGCGGCATGAAACTCCACTTCAGGCCGGTGGGAAAGCCCGCGCCGCCACGGCCGCGCAACACGGAGGTCTTGAGTTCTTCGATAATGGTCTCCGCCGGCGTCTTCTCCTGCAGGATCTTTTTCCATACCTCGTAGCCGCCCACGCTCTGGTAACTCTCCAGAGTCCAGGGCGTATCGAGGTGCATGGTGCGAAAGCAAACCTGGTTAGCCATGTGTGCGCCTGTTGTCTTCTTCCTGTCTATGCCGATGAGTCGCGCGCTGCCTCAGTCGAGGGCGTCGAGGATCTCATCGACCTTTTCTTTTGTCAGTTTCGCGTAGTAGTTCCTGCCGATCTGGAACATGGGGGCATCGACGCAGGCCCCCAGGCATTCGACTTCCTTGAGCGTGAAACGCCCGTCCTCGGTGGTCTCGCCCAGCTTGATGCCGAGGCGCTCCTCGAGATGCCGCACGATCTCGGCTGAGCCGCACAACATGCACGAGATGTTGGTGCAAATACAGATCTTGTGGCGGCCCACGGGGTCGCGTTCGTACATGGAATAAAAGGTCGCCACCTCGTAGACCTCGATGGGCTCCATGCCGAGATACTCCGCCACGGCATCCATGAGATCATTGCTCAGCCAGCCGCCGTTCTGATCCTGCACGATACGCAGCGCCGCCATTACCGCACCCTGCTTGCGATCCGCGGGGTACTTGGCCACCCAGTGATC
This sequence comes from Chromatiales bacterium, assembly GCA_027005735.1. Taxonomy (GTDB): domain Bacteria; phylum Pseudomonadota; class Gammaproteobacteria; order CAMYNG01; family CAMYNG01; genus HyVt-448. Next base: position 5,969 of record JALTLF010000240.1, read on the forward strand.
GATTTCCTCCAGCGAGGCCGCCGTGATCAGGTGCAACTTGCTCGCGCGTTTTCCCGACTGCATCATCGATCGATTTCTCCGAATACGATGTCCATGGTGCCAATCACCGCCACCACGTCGGCCAGCATGTGGCCATGGGTCATCTCGTCCATGGCCGAGAGATGGGCAAATCCCGGCGCGCGCACCTTGAGGCGGTAGGGCTTGTTGGCGCCATCGGAAACGAGATAGACGCCGAACTCGCCCTTGGGGTGCTCGATGGCACTGTAGACCTCGCCCTCGGGCAGCACGTAGCCTTCGGTAAAGAGCTTGAAGTGGTGGATCAGGGATTCCATGTCCTGCTTCATGTCCACGCGCCGCGGCGGCGTGAGCTTGTGATTGTCCAGCATCACGGGTCCCGGGTTCTGTCGCAGCCACTCCACGCACTGGCGAATGATGCGGTTGGACTGGCGCATCTCCTCGACGCGCACGAGGTAGCGGTCGTAACAGTCGCCGTTGACGCCGACGGGGATATCGAAATCGAGCTGGTCATAGACTTCGTAGGGCTGCTTCTTGCGCAGGTCCCACTCGACACCCGAACCACGCAGCATGGGACCGGTGAAGCCCAGTTGCAGGGCGCGTTCCGGCGAAACCGCCGCGATCCCCACGGTGCGCTGTTTCCAGATGCGGTTGTCGGTGAGCAGGGTCTCGTACTCGTCTATGAGACCCGGGAAGCGGTCGGTAAAGTCTTCGATGAAGTCCAGCAGGCCACCCTGGCGGGCCTCGTTGAGCGCCGCGGTCTCGCGGGCATTGGTGTACTTCGTCGGCCTGAACTGCGGCATACGCTCCGGCAGGTCGCGATAGACGCCGCCAGGGCGGTAATAGGCAGCATGCATGCGCGCGCCGGAGACCGCCTCGTACATGTCCATGAGATCCTCGCGCTCGCGAAAGCAGTAGAGGAACAGGGTCATGGCGCCGATATCCAGCGCATGTGTGCCCAGCCACATGAGGTGGTTGAGGATGCGCGTGATCTCGTCGAACATGACGCGGATGTACTGCGCGCGCAGGGGCGGCTCGATGCCCAGCATCTTCTCCAGGGCGAGCACGTAACCATGCTCGTTGCACATCATGGAAACGTAGTCCAGGCGATCCATGTAGGGGATGCTCTGGTTGTAGGGCTTGCTTTCGGCCAGCTTTTCCGTGGCACGATGCAGCAGGCCGATGTGCGGGTCGGCGCGTTGCACCACCTCGCCATCCATTTCGAGGATCAGGCGCAAAACCCCGTGCGCCGCGGGGTGCTGGGGACCGAAGTTGATGGTGTAGTTGCGGATCTCAGGCATCGAACTTCTCCTCGTCCGCGCCAAGACCCTCGTAGCGGTGGTCATGGCGGATCACCCGCGGCTGGTTGACGCGCGGCTCGATACTCACCGGTTCATAGACCACGCGCTGCTTCGCCTCGTCGTAACGCATCTCGACATTGCCGGTAAGCGGGAAGTCCTTGCGGAAGGGATGACCGATGAAACCGTAGTCGGTGAGAATGCGGCGCAGGTCCGGGTGACCCTCGAAAAGGATACCGAAGAGATCGAAGGCCTCGCGTTCGAACCAGTCGGCGGAACGCCAGATGGCGATGACCGAATCCACCACCGGCGGTTCCCCGTCCACCAGCACGCGCACGCGCACCCGGTGATTCAGCGACACCGACAGCAACTGGTAGACCACGCCGAAGCGCGGCCCCTGCCAGCTACCGTTACCGTACTCCAGGTAATCCACGCCACAGACATCGATGAGCTGCTCGCAACGAAAATCGTCTTCGTCATGCAGGGCCGCGCACACCGACAACAGGTGCGTGGGGCTGGACAGCGTCAGGGTCAGCTGCCCATGCTCGACATGCGCTGTCTGAAGCTGGTCCTGAAACCGCTCACGCGCGCGCGTCGCCATTTTCTGATAATACTCAGACATGCAAGCAACTCGTGTTATTTGGCAATCGTGTTGGTACGGCGGATCTTCTTCTGCAATTGCAGCACACCGTAGATCAGCGCTTCCGCCGTGGGAGGACAGCCGGGCACGTAGACGTCCACCGGCACGATGCGGTCGCAACCCCGCACGACGGAATAGGAATAGTGGTAGTAACCGCCGCCGTTGGCGCAGGATCCCATGGAAATGACCCAGCGGGGTTCCGCCATCTGGTCATAGACCTTGCGCAACGCGGGGGCCATCTTGTTGACCAGCGTCCCGGCGACAATCATGACGTCCGACTGGCGCGGGCTGGGACGAAAGATGACGCCCATGCGATCCATGTCGTAACGCGAGGCGGCGGCATGCATCATTTCCACGGCGCAACAGGCGAGGCCGAAGGTCATGGGCCATAGCGAGCCGGTGCGCGCCCAGTTGATGACGCTATCGAGGCTGGTGGTAACGAAACCCTGGCTGAGCTTGCCCTCTATTCCCATTCCAGCGCTCCTTTCTTCCATTCATAAAAGAAGCCGACCACGAGAATGCCGAGGAAGATGAACATGGCCCAGAACCCGAACATGCCGATTTCCCGCAATACCACGGCCCAGGGAAAGAGAAAGGCAATCTCGAGATCGAAGATGATGAACAGGATGGCGACGAGGTAGTAGCGCACGTCGAATTTCATGCGCGCGTTTTCGAAGGCCTCGAAGCCGCATTCGTAGGCGGAGAGCTTTTCCGCGTCGGGACGACGCGGCCCCATGACGAAGCCGACGCTGATGAGGACGATGCCAAAACCCAGGCCCACACCCAGAAAAATCAGAACTGGCAGATAGTTCTCGAGCATCTGGCCTCTCTCCCCCTTTGTGCGTTTTTTGAACCGTTTCGTTTCGTTATGTCGGGTTCATTATTATTTTTGTGGCGGCGTTCACACCCCGCCAAAAGAGCAGCCAGTCTAGGCCAGAGCCTCGGAGACTGTCAAGTTTGTCAGGACCCGTTTTTTTATTGTTAAACAGTCACTTATCGGTTTTTTGGGGGCCATAAAAAA
>JALTLF010000241.1 GCA_027005735.1 Chromatiales bacterium
CGCCGCCCTGTACTTCCGCCATGACCTTCGTGATCGCCGCCGTCAGCGTCGTCTTGCCATGGTCCACGTGACCAATCGTGCCCACGTTTACGTGCGGCTTTGTGCGTTCAAATTTTTCCTTGGACATCGAAGACCTCCCCGAAATCTCAGTCAAATATCAAAAGTGCTCAATCAATACACGTGGTACGAACTTGCCCTATATAAATAAGGTGTCAATCCCGCACCCCATCTGCCTTACAATCTGGAGCCCATAACCGGACTTGAACCGGTGACCTCTTCCTTACCAAGGAAGTGCTCTACCGCCTGAGCTATATGGGCCAAAACCCCGGTAACGAGTTCCGAGTACCCGCTTCAGCCGCCCTCGCAACTCGTAACCTGTAAACCTGTGCCTGGAGCGGGTGATGGGAATCGAACCCACATAGTCAGCTTGGAAGGCTGAAGTTCTACCATTGAACTACACCCGCAAAATCAGGGCCGAGGTTCGAGAGGCGAGTAAGGAGGCGCCAGGCCCCAGACTCGACTCCTCACACCAACAAGCGCGTCGCCACAACCTCAACCGGGTAAACCATTTTTCCAAGCACCGGGGGACTCATCGGGCCGCTCCGCTTCCCCCGCTCCTCGCCCCTGAATTTTGGTGGAGGGGGGTGGATTCGAACCACCGAAGGCTGAGCCGTCAGATTTACAGTCTGATCCCTTTGGCCACTCGGGAACCCCTCCGTCGAAACGAAGCCGGCTATTTTCGACGACGCCCCTGCCGCTGTCAACATCCGGGGGGCGGAATTTACGGAAAAATGCTTGTATTGTCTCCACTTGCGCCCGGGCGGCGCCGGCCAAGCCCGGACAGGGACATCTGGAGCTGGCGAGAGGAGTCGAACCCCCGACCGGCTGATTACAAATCAGCTGCTCTACCAACTGAGCTACGCCAGCGAAACCCGCGCAGGGCACGGGAGTGCGCGATTCTAAGCAATCGGGGGGGTGGCCGCAATGCACGCGGCGGTGTTCGATATCCCGGGGAACCGGCCTCAGGGACAGGGCTGCTGGATCTGGCCGAGTTCGGCCACGCGCTGGCGCAGGCGCGCGAGGCGCTCGGCGTCCAGCGCCGGCGCGCGCGCGGCGGGCCAGTAGACCCAGTACTCGCGCCGGGGCAGGGGCACGCGGTCGATCTTTGCGGGAAATCCCTTTTTCTTCATGGACTTGAGACGCCGCCGGGCAAGCTCGGCACGGGAGAAGACCCCCAGTGAAATGGCGTTCTTCTGGCCGCCGGTGACCACCACGAAGTAATCCTTCACCCCGGCGGCCTTGAGGGCCTCGACGGTGTCACGCGCCGCCTGGCGCGAGGGCGCGGGAGGCAGGAAGACCCAGTAGCCCCGCCGGCTGCTGTCCCGCGTCATGTGGCTACCCGCCTCGATGCCCCAGTCCTTCACCTGGCGGCGCACCTCCTCGACCAGGGCCTGGCGGGAGATGGGACCGAGGGCGACGCACTGACCGGCCGGCGTGGCCCGCGGATCATCCGCCGCCTCCCCGTAGCGCAACAGGCGCGGCCCGCCGAGGGGTTCGAGGGCAACCGGCGCCCCCTCGCCGGGGCGGTAATGCCAGAGGAAGAAGCCGAGGTTGGCCAGCACCAGCGCATAGATGACAAATTTCACGGCATACCCCTTCTCCAGGCCGTCCACATCTGTTCACACCACCGCCAGCCCGGCGAGGCGGGCCACGCCACGCAGGACCAGTTCCGGGTGATATTCCACCGCCACCCCCGGCGCCTCCGCCAGCTGCGGCAACAGGCGGCGCGCGTCGCCGCCGCACAACAGACAGCGCGGGGTGCCCCCCGCCATGCCCAGCACCGCGGGCGCACGGGCCAGCGCCTCGCGCACCGCGCCCACCACGGCGGCCTGGCTGCCCGCGGCGATGCAGCCGGCCGTGTCCCGGCCGGGAAAGGCCGGTAGCGCGTCGCTCGCCGCGATGCGGGGCAGATCGGTCCCCTGCGCCACCGCGGCCTGAATGAGGTGAAAACCGGGCAGGATCAGGCCGCCCCGATGCCGGCCCCGGCGATCGAGATAGTCCACCGTCACCGCGGTGCCCGCGTCCACGAGGCAATAGTCGTCCGGGCCCAGCGCATGGGCGCCCACGAGGGCCGCCCAGCGGTCCACGCCCAGTTG